>JAJZVE010000096.1 GCA_021845835.1 Pseudomonadota bacterium
TGTTCCTCATCGTGCACCCGCCGCTGGGCGCGCTGGCGCGCGACTTCGTGCTGCCGCAGTGGCCGGCGGGGAAGCTCTCCGACGTGCTGCTGCTGGTGATCGGCATCGTCGGCACCACGATTGCGCCCTGGCAGCTGTTCTTCCAGCAGAGCTACGTCATCGACAAGCGCATCACGCCGCGGTTCATCGCCTACGAGCGCGCCGACCTGTGGATCGGCATCGTGGTCGTGGTGCTGGGCGCGGCGGCGATGATGGGGTTCTGCGCCGCCGTGTTCGCCGGCACGCCGGAGTTCGGCAACTTCAGCGATGCCGGCGGCATCGCCACGGGCCTCGGCAAGTATGCCGGGCGCGCCGCCGGCACGCTGTTCGCGCTGGCGCTGATCGATGCCAGCGTGATCGGCGCCGCCGCGGTCTCGCTCGCCACCGCCTACGCGATCGGCGACGTGCTGTCGCTGCGCCATTCGCTGCACCGCAAGCCGAGCGAAGCGGGCGGATTCTATCTCGTCTATGGCGGCCTGGTCGCCGTGGCGGCGGCGCTGGTGCTGGTGCCGAACGCGCCGCTCGGGCTGATCACGGAGGCGGTGCAGACGCTGGCCGGCGTGCTGCTGCCGAGTGCGACCGTGTTCCTGCTGCTGCTGTGCAACGACCGCGACGTGCTCGGGCCGTGGGTCAACGGCCGCTGGCTCAACCTGTTCACCGGTGCGGTGATCGCGGTGCTGGTGGTGCTGTCGGTGGTGCTGACCGCGTCGGTGCTGTTCCCTGACATCAGCGGGCGGCAGATCCTGTGGCTGCTCGGCGGCGGCGCGGCGCTTTCGGCGGTGGCGGGCGGCGCCGCGCTGTTCGCGCCGCGCACGGCGACGGCACCGGCGCAGCCGGCGGGAGATCGCCGCACCTGGCGCATGCCGCCCCTGCACCTGCTGCCGTCGCGGCGCCTCTCTCGCGGGGCGCGGGCGTGGATGCTGGTGCTGCGTCTCTATCTGGTCGTCGCCTGCGCACTGGTCGTCCTGCGGGTCGTGCAACTGGCCCTGGGCCAAGGCTGAAGGAAAGGAGCATCGCCATGCGTATCCTGTGCCGTCTCGCCGGGCGCTGGGGCTGGATTGCGCGATCGCTGCCGGGGCCGACGCGGCCCGAAGTGTGGTGCCGGCCGGCCACCCTGCTGGCGCTGCGCGATCCGCGCCACGCCGGCACGTGCCTCGCCGGCTGGCACTGAGGCGTCCAAAAGCAAGGCAACGCTGCGCTGGCGGGATGCCGCAGGCATTCCTATGTTCGCCGGGCATTTTCGGGAGCATCCAGCGCATGCGTCTGCGCCCTCTGGCAGTGGCCGCCATCTTCTCCGGGCTGGCGGCCGCGGCGCTGCCCGCCGTCGCCGCCGACCTCGCGGCGCACCGAGCGGTCTATGACCTGCACATGGAATCGACGCATGGCGGCGATGTGCAGGCGGCGAGCGGCACGATGTCCTACGAGGTGCAGGACGCCTGCGACGGCTGGGCGGTGCGGCAGCGGCTGCACATGACGGTGACCAACCGCGACGGCCAGGACATCGACATGCTGTCCGACTACACCACCTGGGAAAGCAAGGACGGGCTGCGCCTGCGCTTCCGCACCCGCCAGACCACCGACCAGGCGGTCACCAGCGACGTCGCCGGCGAGGCGAGCCTGGACCGCAAAGGCGGGCCGGGATCGGCGCATTTCAGCAGCCCGGGGGATGCCACGAAGAAGCTGCCGGCCGGCACGCTGTTCCCGATGAAGCATACCGAGGCGCTGCTGGCCGCCGCCCAGGCCGGCAAGAAGGTGCTCGGCCTGCCGCTGTTCGACGGCACCTCGGCGAACGGCGCGCAGGACAGCTCCATCGTGGTGACGCGCTGGGGCGGGCTGCCGCCGAGCAAGTGGCCGGCGCTCGCCACGCTGCCGAGCGGGCGCTTCCACATCGCCTTCTTCGATCGCGGGCCGGAAAGCATGGACCCCGACTACGAGGTGTCCATGCGTTACTGGACCAACGGCGTCGCCGATGACCTGGATATGGATTTCGGCGACTTCGTGATGTCCGGCACGCTCAAGGAATTCAGGCTGCTCGGGCACGGCTGCTGAGCGGTCAGGCGCCGCCGCCCGGCAAACCCCGGCCGCGGCCGATGGCGGCGGCGCCGAAGCGGGCGCGCAGGGCGTCGATCGCCGCCTGGGCCGCTTTCAGCTTCTGCCGCTCCGGCGCCGCCAGGTCGGGCTGGTCCGCCGCCGCGCCGGGCGCCAGCGGCTGCGCGCCGATGCCGATCAGCCGATAGGGCGTGCCGTCCGCCTCGCGCGCCAGCAGCGCCCGCGCCTCGGCGAACAGCACGTCGGGCAGCCCCGTCGGTCCGGGCAGGCGGCGCGTACGGGTGCGCAGCGCGAAGCCGGCGGTTTTCAGCTTCAGCACCACGCCCGCCGCCGCCAGGTCCTGCTCGGCGAGCCGGCGCGCCAGCTTCTCCGCCATCCGCCACAAGTGCCGTTCCAGGTCGTCGCGACGGGTCAGGTCGGTATCGAACGTGGTTTCGGCGCTGATCGACTTCGCGGCCCGGCTGGGATCGACGCGGCGGTCGTCCTCGCCGCGGGCGCGGCGCACCAGGGCCGGCCCGTCCTCGCCCAGCCGGTGCAGCGCCGCGCGGGGATCGAGCGCCTGCAGATGGCCGAGCCTGGTGATGCCCATGCCTTCCAGCCGCCTGGCCAGCGCCGGCCCGACGCCGGGCAGCAGCCGCACCGGCTCGGGCGCGAGCAGGACGGCCGCCTCGGCGCCGATCACGCAGAAGCCGCGCGGCTTGTCCCGCCCCGCCGCGATCTTGGCAAGCAGCCGGTTCGGCGCCAGGCCGATCGAGACGGTAACGCCCACCGCGCCCTCCACGTCGCGGGCGAACCGCGCCAGCACCAGCGCCGGCGGGCCGCCATGCAGCGCCGCGGTGCCGCTGAGATCGAGCGCCGCCTCGTCGATCGACAGCGGCTGCACGAGCGGCGTGAGCCGCCCCATCAGCGCGCGGATCTGCCGCGCCACGGCAACGTATTTGGCGAAATCGGGACGGATCACCACGGCGTCCGGGCACGCCTTCAGGGCCTTGAACATCGGCATGGCGCTGCGCACGCCGTAGAGCCGCGCGACATAGCACGCCGCCGTGACCACACCGCGCACGCCGCCGCCGACGATCACCGGGCGCGACGCCAGCTCCGGCCGGTCGCGCTTCTCGACGCTCGCATAGAAGGCGTCGCAGTCGATATGGGCGATGGCGAGGTCGAACAGCGCCGCATGCCGCACGATCCGCCGCCCGCCGCAGCGCGGGCATTCGGCCGCGTCCCCCGGTTCGGCGTCACAGTCGCGGCAGAGCGCGGGCACTATCGCGCGGGCGGCGGCCACATCCAGGCGGCACCGCGCACGCCCGACGAGTCGCCGTGCTGGTTGCGCAGGATCGGCGTCGTCACGACGTCGGAGAACACGTAGTGCTGCAGCACCTTCGGCAGTTCGACATAGAGATGGTCCATGTTCGACAGTCCACCGCCGAGCACGATCGCGTCCGGGTCGAGGATGTTGACGATCACCGCCAGCCCCCGCCCCATCCGGTCGGCATGGCGCGCCAGCGCCGCCTGCGCGCGCGCCTCGCCGGCGGCGGCGCGGGCGGGCAGGCCGGACGCATCGCGCGCCTCCGGCCCGTCGCAGTCGATCGCCAGCCCGGTGCCGGAGATATACCGTTCCATGCAGCCGCGCAGGCCGCACCAGCACTGGATGCCGGGCAGTTCCTCCGGCTTCGGCCAGGGCAGCGGGATATGGCCCCACTCGCCGGCAACACGGTGCGGCCCGTCGATCAGGCGCCCGTCCACCACGATGCCGCCGCCGCAGCCGGTGCCGACGATGACGCCGAACACGGTGCGATAGCCGCGGCCGGCGCCGTCCGACGCCTCGCTGAGCGCGAAGCAGTTGGCGTCGTTGTCCACCCGCACCTCGCGCGCCAGCCTGGCGCTGAGGTCGCGGTCGAGCGGGTGGCCGTTCAGCACCTGCGAATTGGCGTTCTTCACCAGCCCGGTCGCCGGGCTGACCACCCCCGGAATGCAGGCCCCGACGCTGCCCCGCCCGCCCAGACGCTGCTCGGCCTGCAGCACCAGGTCGGCGATCGCCTGGACGGTGCCGTCGTAGGTCGGCGGCGTGGGGACGCGATGACGGTGGCGGATCTCGCCCTCCGCGCCCAGCGCGACGATCTCGATCTTGGTGCCGCCGAGGTCGATGCCGAGACGGAAATCGTAGGGGGTTGCCGTGCTGCTCATGGCGCCAACTTGCCGCCAAAGCGCCAACGGCTCAAGCCGGACCGCGCGGCGGGAAGGCGAGGAGGCAGAGGAAGGTCCGCTGTTCGTCGGAACCGGCTGCCATGAAATGCGACCGTGCGGTGCGAGCCGTCGTCACGGCCGATTGCGCGTCCGTGGAGAGCAAGCTCTCTGTCGGATCGTAGTCGGCAGTGTGCCGCCGTTCCTGCAGCTCGGTTGCCCCCGCCGAGAACGCCTTGACGTCGGGGCCGAAGCCTCCGGGAGGCAGGAACTGGGAAAATCGCTGCGACGGGCGCGCCTTCAGTGCCTCGTTGCAGAGGTCGCGCAAAGTCTTATGGCTCACACTGCGGTAGGCAAGCTGATAGATTTGCGTCGGACGCAGCGAAGCGCCCACCAGCAGATCGGCCATTCGCGCCAGCGTGAAGTGGAACAGCCCGTAATAAGCCGTCGATATCGCCCGGCGAATATCGACCTCCCGCGGTCTGCCCCGGACGCGGCGCTCTGCAAGATATTCGGCCTGCTCAAAAAGGTGATCAGGATTCAGGACCGTCATGCGTCTCCAGTTCGTGTGCCGAGGCATACCGAAGGATCGGCATCCGTTCCTCGCCGATTTGATCCAAGCGCGTCCAAATGTCTGTCAGTGCGCTGAGAAATTTTTCGCCGATCGCCAGATGAGGCACCGGGTCATCAAACACGATCATAATGCGAACCGCACCCTCACCTGTCGAAGCGATGCCAGGTTCGGTAATGACGCGGCTGATCTTGGCGCTGGGAAACTGCGCCCCCGCGACTTCGCGGACAATTGCCTCGATCTGTTGCATCGTCGCCATAGCCGGACGCTAACAGAAGTCGTCGCGGGATGCACGGGCCGTTGCGGAGCCGCCCGGGCAGCGTTGCGTGGTCGCCGGCGCTTCGCCACACTCCCCCCCCATGAGCGAAACCGTCCTCGACGTGAAGGGCATGTCCTGCCCGCTGCCGGTGCTGCGCGCCAACCGCGCGCTGCGCGGCCTCGCCCCCGGCGAGCGGCTGCGGGTGCTGGCGACCGACCGCGCCGCCGTCGCCGATTTCCAGTCGTTCTGCCACGAAACCGGGCACGCCTTGCTGGCCTGGAGCGAGGAGGCCGGCACCTTCAGCTTTCTCATCCGCCGGCGCGAGGATTAGCCTGACCGCATCGCAGCATGCCGGTGAAGGAGCGTCCCGTGTCCGTCGCCCTGATCACGCACGAAGCCTGCCTGGAGCACGACACCGGCCCCTGGCACCCGGAAAGCCCCGACCGCCTGCGCGCCGTGCTGCGGGCGCTGGAAGGCGAGGAATTCGCCCCGCTGCTGCGCGAGAAGGCGCCACGCGCGACCGTCGAGCAACTCGCCCGCGTCCACCCGGACGGCTACCGCGACATGATTCTCGCGCTCGCCCCCGCACCCGGCGAGACGATCGCGCTCGATCCCGACACCGTGGTCAGCGCCGGCAGCCGCGAGGCGGCGCTGCGTGCCGCGGGCGGTGCAGTGCATGGCGTGGATGCGGTGATGGACGGCTGGGCGCGCCGCGCCTTCGTTGCCGTGCGCCCGCCCGGCCATCACGCCGGGCGCACCCGGGCGATGGGGTTCTGCCTGTTTTCCAACGCCGCCATTGCCGCCCGCCACGCCCAGGCGCAGTGGCGGGCACGGCGCGTCGCGGTGGCGGATTTCGACGTGCATCACGGCAACGGCACGCAGGACGTGTGCCAGGACGACGCCGACCTGTGCTACGCCTCCTCGCACCAGTTCCCCTGCTACCCCGGCACCGGCACCGCGGCGGAACGGGGCGTGGCCGGCAACGTGGTCAATGCGCCGCTGCCGCCCGGCAGCACCGGCGCCGACTTCCGGGCCGCGTGGTCGGACCTCCTGCTGCCCGCGCTCGACCGGTTCGCGCCCGAACTGCTGATCGTCTCCGCCGGCTTCGATGCCCACAAGGCCGACCCGCTGGCGCAACTGGCGCTGGAGACTGCGGATTTCGGCTGGCTCACCGAGCAGCTTGTGCGGATTGCAGGGCGGCATTGCCGCGGCAGGCTGGTTTCGATCCTGGAAGGCGGCTACGACCTGGACGCGCTCGCCGCCTCTGCTGCCTTGCATGTTCGCATTCTGTTGCAGGCTTGACACACCACTCGTCCGAACCACACTCCTCTCGCTTTCGTTGCGATCCGTCCCCGGGGCGCGGCGGTTAGAAGCGCCAGGGAGTGCAGGAGTAGCCGATGCCCGCGACCAGTCCGTCCGCCTCCCCGCCCGCGCAGGACGTGGCGCTGCTCTCGTTCGAGGATGCACTGGGCGAGCTGGAGCGGATCGTGCGCGGGCTGGAGGGCGGCCAGCAGCGGCTGGACGACGCCATCGCCGCCTACGAGCGCGGCACCACGCTGCGGCGACATTGCGAGGCCAGGCTGGCGGAAGCGGAGGCGCGCGTGCAGGCCATCGTGGCCGGCAGCGACGGTTCGCTCACCCTCAGCACGGCCGAGTGAGGAAACAGGCATGACTGCCCCCACCGTCTCGCCGCGGCCCCGCACGCCGCTGCTCGACCGCGTCAGCGTCCCTGCCGACCTGCGCAACCTGTCCGCCGAGCAGCTGAAGCAGCTTGCCGAGGAACTGCGTGCCGAAACCATCCATGCCGTGTCCGTGACCGGCGGGCATCTCGGCGCCTCGCTCGGCGTGGTGGAGCTGACGGTGGCGCTGCACGCGGTGTTCGAGACACCGCGTGACCGGCTGGTGTGGGACGTGGGCCACCAGGCCTACCCGCACAAGATTCTGACCGGCCGGCGCGACCGCATCCGCACGCTGCGCCAGGGCGGCGGCCTCTCGGGCTTCACGCGCCGCACCGAGAGCGAATACGACCCGTTCGGCGCCGCCCATTCCTCCACGTCCATTTCCGCCGGCCTCGGCATGGCGGCAGCGCGCGACCTCAAGCACGAGGAGCGGCACGTCATCGCCGTGATCGGCGACGGCGCGATGAGCGCGGGCATGGCCTACGAGGCGATGAACAACGCCGGCGCGCTGCGTTCGCGGCTGATCGTCGTGCTCAACGACAACGACATGTCGATCGCGCCGCCCGTGGGCGCGATGAGCGCCTATCTGTCGCGGCTGCTGTCGTCGCAGAAATTCCTGTCGCTGCGCGAACTGGCCGCGCGCATGGCGCGGCGCTTCCCGCGCGCGCTGGAGCGCACCGCCCGCCGCGCCGACGAATTCGCCCGCGGCATGCTGACCGGCGGCACGCTGTTCGAGGAACTCGGCTTCTACTATGTCGGCCCGATCGACGGCCACAACCTGGACCATCTGCTGCCGGTGCTGCGCAACGTGCGCGAGGCGGAAGAAAGCGGCCCGATCCTGCTGCACGTCATCACGCAGAAGGGCAAGGGCTACGGTCCGGCGGAGGCGAGCGCGGACAAGCTGCACGCGGTCGGCCGCTTCAACGTCGCCACCGGCGAGCAGGCCAAGGCGCCGCCCGGCCCGCCCACCTACACCCGCATCTTCGCCGACGCGCTGACGACGGAGGCGGAGCTGGACCCCGCAATCGTCGCCATCACCGCGGCGATGCCGGCGGGCACCGGGCTCGACCGGTTCGCGCGGCGCTTCCCGACCCGCTGCTTCGACGTCGGCATCGCCGAGCAGCACGCGGTGACGTTCGCCGCCGGCATGGCGACCGAGGGGCTGAAACCGTTCTGCGCCATCTACTCGACCTTCCTGCAGCGCGCCTACGACCAGGTCGTGCATGACGTGGCGATCCAGTCGCTGCCGGTGCGCTTCGCCATCGACCGCGCCGGGCTGGTCGGCGCCGACGGCGCCACCCATGCCGGCAGCTTCGATCTCGCCTATCTCGGCTGCCTGCCCGGCATGGTGCTGATGGCGCCGAGCGACGAAGCCGAACTCGTCCACATGGTCGCGACCGCGGCGGCGATCGGCGACCGGCCGAGCGCCGTGCGCTATCCACGCGGCGAGGGCACCGGCGTTGCCGTGCCGGCGAAGGGCGAGGTGCTGCCGATCGGCCGCGGCCGCGTGCTGCGCGAGGGCAACAAAGTGGCGATCCTGGCGCTCGGGCCGCGCGTGGCCGACGCGCTGCGGGCCGCCGAGCAACTGGCGGCGCGCGGCCTGTCCACCACGGTTGCCGATGCGCGCTTCGCCAAGCCGCTCGACACCGCGCTGGTCGAGCGGCTGGCGCGGCACCACGAGGTGCTGCTGACCATCGAGGACGGCTCGATCGGCGGATTCTCCGCGGCGGTGCTGCAGCATCTGGCGCTGCGCGGCCTGCTGGATCGCGGCATGAAGATCCGGCCGATGGTGCTGCCCGACGTGTTCATCGACCACGACAGCCCGGCGCGGCAGATCGCGACCGCGGGGCTGGATGCGGCACATATCGTCGCGACGGCGCTGGACGCGCTCGGCCACGCGGACGCCGCCGCGCTGGCCTGAACGGTGGCGCGCCCGCGCGCCGATCAGCGACTGGTCGATCTCGGCCTGGCCGAAAGCCGCACGCGCGCGCAGGCGCTGATCCTCGCCGGCAAGGTGTTCGCGGACGGACGGCGCATCGCCAAGGCAGGCGAGACCCTGGCCGCCGACACGCCGCTGGAAGTGCGCGGGCAGGATCATCCGTGGGTGTCGCGCGGCGGCGTCAAGCTCGACCATGCGCTGGCCACGTTCGCGCTGTCGCCGGCCGGGCGCGTCTGTCTCGACATCGGCGCCTCCACCGGCGGCTTCACCGACGTGCTGCTGGCGCGCGGGGCGGCGCGGGTGCATGCGGTCGATGTCGGTCACGGCCAACTCGCCTGGAAGTTGCGCAGCGATCCGCGCGTCGTCGTGCATGAGCGCGTCAACGCGCGCCACCTGACGCGGGTGGAGATCGGCGAGGACGTGCAGGCGCTGGTGTGCGACGCGAGCTTCATCGGCCTGGCCACCATCCTGCCGGCGCCGCTGGCGCTGTGCGCGCCGGGCGCCTGGGCGGTGGCGCTGATCAAGCCGCAGTTCGAGGCCGGGCCGGGACAGGTCGGCAAGAACGGCGTGGTGCGCGACCCGGCGGTGCATGCGGCGGTGTGCGCGCGCGTCGCCGACTGGTGGCGGGCATTGCCGGGCTGGCGCGTCATCGGCGTGACCGAAAGCCCGATCACCGGGCCGGAGGGCAACCGCGAATTCCTGCTCGCCGCTGAGCGTCCCGGCTGACGCCGCGCCGCGTCGGTTGCGCCGCGGCAGCCATCCGGCCTAGGACTCCGGCACTGCGAGCAAGGAGCGCGCGGATGCGCCTGGAAGCCATCGCCATCGGCGTCAACCCGCCGGACGACGTGAACGTGGTCGTCGAGGTCGGCATCGGCGGCGAGCCGATCAAATACGAGATGGACAAAGCGGCGGGGACGCTGGTGGTGGACCGCTTCCTGCACACGCCGATGCGCTATCCCGGCAATTACGGCTTCGTGCCGCACACGCTGTCCGACGACGGCGACCCGATCGACGTGCTGGTCGCCAACACGCGGCCGATCGTGCCGGGGGCGGTGATCAACGTGCGTCCGGTCGGCGTGCTGAAGATGGAGGACGAGAGCGGCGGCGACGAGAAGATCGTGGCGGTGCCGGCGCCGAAGCTGACCAAGCGGTATCTGCACGTGCAGAACTATTCCGACCTGCCGCAGATCACGCTCGACCAGATCCGCCACTTCTTCGAGCACTACAAGGATCTGGAACCCGGCAAATGGGTCAGGGTGATCGGCTGGGGCGATGCCGCGGAGGCACGCCACCTGATCGTCGCGGCGATGCGGCGGGCCGGGCGGTAGCGCGGCGCGCCCCGACTACGGCGTGCGCCGCTCGGACTCGCCCTGGTGCAGATCGTGGTGCGAGATTTCCGCCAGCAACGCCCAGACCCGCCGCGGCTCCATCGGCTGCTCCGGGTCGTTGATTTTTGTTGCAGTTTCATTATTGGTGTAGGAAAGTCGCGATCCATCCTGCCTGAACCGTGATAGGAACGATGAACCGCGAAACCTCAGTCTACCTGGACATCGTCCGGCTATCGGCGGCCATGGTGGTTTTCGTCGGTCATGTTAGCGGCATGCGCTTGACAGGCGGCTTCCTGTGGCAGTTTGGCCCTTACATGTCACAGGCAGTGACAGTGTTTTTCGTGCTCTCCGGTTTTGTCATCGCTTACGTCACCGACGGGCGGGAGGGCACCGCGAGGATCTACTCGATCAGCCGGCTTGCCCGCATCTATTCGGTGGCACTACCCGCTTTGGTCTTAACCATCGCCCTCGACACGTTGGGACGGACAGTCAATCCGGATGTCTATAACGCGACTTGGGGTTACCACGCGGACGGGCGGATTTGGCAATTTCTCTCAGGTCTGTTTTTTGTCCATCAAATCTGGTTTTCGGATGTTTCACAGGGATCCTGTCTACCCTACTGGTCGCTTGGCTACGAAGCTTGGTATTATTTGATTTTTGGTTTGTTTTTTTTTAGCCGCCGCCGGCTGCTTTGGACTGGCTTAGCGATGGCGGCGGCAGGACCTGCCATCCTGGCAATGTTTCCGCTATGGCTGCTCGGCGTTGGCACATATCGTCTGGCCCGGACGCCGCATATCAGCACTTTCCGGAGTGTCTCGCTTTGGATCGGGTCATTCGCCGGCTGGATTGCGTACGAGGCATGGGCGGCAAGGCATGGGCGGCTCGTCGGATTCGCGCCGGCTTGGTTGCGGCGGCCGGAATTGCTCCAGGATTACCTGATTGGCACGCTGTTTGCCGCGAACCTGCTGGGTTTTGCCGCGGCCGCCCCCTTGTTCGCGCGCCCGATGGCGTCTATCGCGTCGGTCGTGCGCTGGGGGGCG
>JAJZVE010000097.1:0-1546 GCA_021845835.1 Pseudomonadota bacterium
AGATGCCGACCGGCAGCCCTTCCAGCGCCGCGCAGCGCCGTGCCGCCGCCAGCGCGTCGCGCTCCGAGACGCGCAGCACGCCGTCCATCAGCTCCAGTTGCAGCACGCCCGGCTGGAAGCCGGGGCCGATGCCCTGGATGCCGTGCGGCCCCGGCTCGTCGCCGGAGAGCACCGCGCTTTCTGCCGGTTCTATGACAAAACATTGCAGGCCGGGTTTGCGCGGCTTCAGCGCGCGCGCGATCCCGGTCATGGTGCCGCCGGTGCCGGTGCCGCCGACCACGATGTCCACGGTGCCCTCGGTGTCGGCCCAGATTTCCTCGGCGGTGGTCGCGGCGTGGATGTCGGGGTTGGCCGGGTTGTCGAACTGGCGCGGCATCCAGGCATCCGGCGTCGCCGCCACGACCGCCTCCGCCCGCGCGATGGCGCCGGCCATGCCCTGCCTGGCCGGCGTCAACTGCACCTCCGCCCCCATCAGCCGCAGCATCTTGCGCCGCTCGATCGAGGCGCCTTCCGGCATGGTCACGATCAGCCGGTAGCCGCGCGCGGCGGCGACGAAGGCGAGCGCGATGCCGGTGTTACCGGAGGTCGGCTCGACCAGAACCGAGCGGCCGGGCGCGATCGTCCCCTCTGCTTCCGCCCGCTGCACCATCGCCAGCCCGATGCGGTCCTTCACCGAGCCGAGCGGGTTGAAGAACTCCAGCTTCAGCGCAAGATCGGCAACCAGCCCGTCGGCGGCGATGAAGCGCGACAGGCGGACCAGCGGCGTGGCACCGACAACCTCCAGCACGCTGCCGTAGATGCGGCCGCGGGCCTGCGGGGCGGCGGGGAGTTGCTTCTGCATGGCGCCATCCTATCACACTTGCGCATAGTAGTTTCGCTTCGTTGGGACGTCTGGCATGATGAAACACCAATGCTGATTCGCAGGGATCGCGGCCTGGTGGCCATCGCCGTCATGCTCGACGTGGCCTTCCACGGGGGCCGCGCCGCGACCGTCAGCGCCGCCGACATCGCCGAGCGGCTGGGCCTCGCGCGCCGCGGCATGGAGCCGCTGCTGCAGACGCTGTCGCGCGCCGGCCTGCTGGAGAGCGTGCGCGGTCCGCGCGGCGGCTACCGGCTCGGCCGGCCGCGGCGCGACATCCAGCTCGCCGATATCGCCGCCGCCGTTGCCGACGATGCCGACCCGGGCGACGGCCCCTCGGGCCGGCTGCAGGCCGCGGTGGTGGACCGGCTGTGGAACGAACTGGAGGAGCAGGCCCGCGCGCAGCTCGCCGCGCTGACGCTCGATGACCTGATCCGCCGCGCCGCCGCCGCCGGCCTGCGCCGCCCGGCGGCCGAGCCGATCAGTTTTGCAATCTGATTGCACTTTATGACAACGTAATTTACATTGACACCGATCGACGGGCGTGATTTAATACCCTGCCTCAACCACTGGAGGAGGACCCGTCATGACGCTCCAGCTCGGGCAGATCGCCCCGGACTTCGCGCAGGACAGCACCGAGGGCCGCATCCGCTTCCATGACTGGCTGGGCAATTCCTGGGAGATCGG
>JAJZVE010000097.1:1556-11084 GCA_021845835.1 Pseudomonadota bacterium
GTTCAGCCACCAGAAGGACTACACGCCCGTCTGCACCACGGAGCTTGCCGAGGTGGCGCGGCTGAAGCCGGAATGGGACAAGCGCCACGTCAAGCCGATCGGGCTGTCGGTCGATTCCGCCGACAGCCACAAGGCCTGGGAGAAGGACATCGAGGAAACCCAGGGCCAGGCGCTGAACTTCCCGGTCCTCGCCGACGCCGACCGCAAGGTGTCCGACCTCTACGGCATGGTGCATCCCGCGGCCGATCCGTCGGTGACCGTGCGCAGCGTGTTCGTGATCGACCCGAACAGGAAGATCCGCCTGATGATCACCTACCCGCCGAGCACCGGGCGGAATTTCGACGAGATCCTGCGCGTCATCGACAGCCTGCAACTGACCGACGCGCACAAGGTCGCGACTCCGGTGAACTGGACCGACGGGCAGCCGGTCATCATCGCGCCGAGCCTGTCGGACGAGGAGGCGAAGCAACGCTTCCCGCAGGGCTGGAAGGCGCTCAGGCCCTATCTGCGCATGGTGGAGCAGCCGAAGCTGCCGCGCTGAACGTCATCCGGCGCGCGGCGGGAGATGCCGCGCGCCGCTTGGCTCAGGCCGCTGCTATTGCGCCGGATTGGTGCCACTGGCGGCGGCCGGGCCGGGAATTTCGGCGCTCGCGTGCGTCATCGCACCGCTGAGATAGATCTCAGCCTGCCGCCAATGCTGCTGCTGGATCGCCTCGCGCGCGCCGCCGATCTGGTCATAGATGGTCGGCTCGCCCACGTCGCGCGTGCTGCGCGCCTCGTTGGGGGCCTGGGTTTGTACCAGCTCGTTCTCGGCGTTGTTCACGGCCATCAGGGCCCGGTTCGGGTGATGCTGTCGTACTTCCTGCTGGGCCTGCTTGAGGTAGTCTTCGGGCGTCATCGCCTGGGCGAACGCCGCCCCTGTCACCGCCAGCCCCAGCATGGCCGCCGAGGCAAACAGCGCCTTGCGCATGTGCCGTCTCCTGTTGTCGGGTCGCGTTCCGGGATCGGACCGCGAAGCAACCGCCAGCGCCGGCGCCGCGCCGGCACGTGATTGCTGAACACAGAAGCGCGCCGGAACTGTTGCGGTTCCGGGCGGCGCACATGAACTTTGTTACAGAATAGAGGCGCTGGTCGCCAAGTAAAAAAGGTGCCGATCAGGTCCTGCGCCTCGAACTCGAATCCGGCCACGATCACCTGGGCGCCGACTTCGCCGAAGCTGACGTGCTGGCCCCCAGCACCCGCCAGTCGCGGAAATGCGCCATGCGCAGGCACGAAAACGTGTAGATGCTGACCCATTCCAGCTCGAACGGGACATCCTTGCCCGGCAACGCGCGCATGCGCGGGATCACCCGCTCCGGCGAGCGGACGCAGTTGAATGCGAGCCTTTGATAGCCGGCGTCCATCCTCCCCCCGTGCCGCGCGATTGCGTCTCGTCTGCGACGTTCTGTTGTGGCTATATCGTCGCGTCTGCGACCATACAAAGGCGCCGCCGATGACCCCGCGATACGGGCATGTGAGCGGCGCCTTGCCTGGAGCAACGCTGGTCTGCCGCGCCGCCGCAGGAGGAATCCCATGACGCACCGCTTGCCGCCGTCCGCCCTGCCCGGGCGTCGCCGCATGCTGGCCGGCAGCGGTGCCGCCGCGCTGATGCTGCTCACGGCACGGCGCGGCCGCGCGCAGCCGGGCGAGCATCTCGCCTACGTCGGCAGCTACACGCCGGAGGGCAAGGGCATCACGCTGTGGCGTGCCAACACCGGCAATGGCGTGATGACGCTGCTGAACACGTTCGCGACCGAGAACCCGTCCTGGATCGCGCTGGATGCGCAAAGCCGCGTGCTGTACGCGGTGAACGAGAACGAACCCGAAGGCGGTGTCACCGCTTTCGCGGTGGATCGCAGCAGCGGCGCGCTGCGGCAGATCAACGCCGTCAGCTCCAGGGGCAAGTGGCCGTGCCATCTGTCCGTGCATCCGTCGGGCAAGTTCGTGCTGGTCGCGAACTATGGCACCGGCACGGTGGCGGTGCTGCCCATCGCGGAAAACGGGGCGCTCGGCGAAGCGAGCGACGTGCAGGGCGATCCCGGCCCGCTCAATCCCGCGCAGGCCGCCGACAGCCCGCCCGGCCAGACCGCGCCGAGCGACCATGCCGGCCCGCACATGCACATGGTCGAATCCGACCCGCAGGGCCGCTTCATCATCGTCAACGACGCCGGCCGCGACCGCATCCTGCGCTACACGCTCGATCTCGCCACCGGCAAGCTCGCGCCCGCAGCGGTGCCGCCGGTCGCGACCGAGCCGGGATCAGCGCCGCGGCATTTCGTGTTCCACCCGAACGGCCGCATCCTGTACGACCTGCAGGAGCAGGACGGCATGGTGACGGCGTACGATTACGATCCCGAGACGGCGGGGCTGAAGGAGAAGCAGACCCTTGCCGTGCTGCCGCCGGGTTTTGCCGGCAGCTTCCTGGCGTCCGAACTGGCGATCTCGCCGGACGGGCATTTCCTGTACGCCGCGGTGCGGCTGCATGACGCCATTTCCATACTGTCGGTCGCCGAGGACGGCCGGCTGACGCGCATCGGCGAGGCGTGGACGCGCGCCGACTATCCGCGCAGCTTCACCATCGCGCCCGACGGCAACATGGTGTTCGCCTGCAACCAGCGCGGCAACGCGATCACCGCGTTCCGCGTCAACCGCATGCAGGGGGCGCTGGATTTCGTCGGCCAGTACGCGGCGGTCGGCAGCCCGGCCTGCATGGTGTTCCTGGGGTAAACGAGACGGAAGGCGGCATCTGCCACGGACGGCACGGATCAGCCGCCGGGGGATCCGGCGCACGGCCCGACCGTTCGCGGTCATCGGCGCGCATTTCCGGCCACGCCGCCATTTGTTTCACAGGTTCGTGCGCGGCGTCGGCCCCGACTTCCGGCTTCGCGACCGGCCGGACCGCCATCCGTCCGAGCCGGTCGGGTCGCTGGTGGTCTGGCTCGGACGCTGAGGCACGGCGGCGGCGCAGCCGCCCCGGTCACGTCGCCGCCTTCGCCTCGCGCCGGCGCTGGTGCAGGACGAACTCGGTGTAGCCGTTGGGCTGCGCGCGGCCCTTGAACACCAGATCGCACGCCGCCCTGAACGCCGGCCCGTCATAGCCGGGGGCCATCGGCGTATAGAGCGGGTCGGCCTCGTTCTGCCGGTCCACCACCGTCGCCATGCGCCGCAGCGTCGCCATCACCTGCGCTTCCGTCGTCACGCCCTGCAGCAGCCAGTTGGCGATGTGCTGGCTGGAGATGCGCAAGGTCGCGCGATCCTCCATCAGCGCGACATCGTGGATGTCGGGCACCTTGGAGCAGCCGATGCCCTGGTCGATCCAGCGCACCACGTAGCCGAGGATGCTCTGCGCGTTGTTGTCCAGCTCCTGCTGCACTTCTTCGGCCGACCAGTTCACGCCGGTGGCGAGCGGGATGGTCAGGATGTCCTCGCGCTTCGCAGGCTGGCGCGTCGCGAGTTCGGCCTGCCGCGCCACGACATCGACCTCGTGGTAGTGCAGCGCGTGCAGCGTCGCCGCGGTCGGCGAGGGCACCCAGGCGGTGTTGGCGCCGGCGCGCGGATGGCCGACCTTCTGTGCCAGCATCTCCGCCATCGCGTCCGGCGCCGCCCACATGCCCTTGCCGATCTGCGCCCGCCCGCGCAGCCCGCAGGCGAGGCCGACATCGACGTTGCTGTTCTCGTACGCCGCGATCCACTTGCTGTTCTTCATGTCGTTCTTGCGGATCATCGGTCCGGCCTCGATCGAGGTGTGGATCTCGTCGCCGGTGCGGTCGAGGAAGCCGGTGTTGATGAACGCCACGCGCTCGCGCGCCGCGTGGATGCAGGCGGCGAGATTGACGCTGGTGCGCCGTTCCTCGTCCATGATGCCCATCTTCAGCGTGTTGCGCGGCAGATGCAGCATCTCCTCCACGGCCGTGAACAGGTCGCAGGCATAGGCGACCTCCTCCGGCCCGTGCATCTTCGGCTTGACGATATAGACCGAGCCGGTGCGGCTGTTGCGCCGGACCGTCAGGTCGTGCATCGCGATCAGCGAGGTGACGGCGGCATCCAGAATGGTCTCCGGCGTCTCGTGGCCGTCGGCGTCGCGCACCGCGTCGGTGTACATGTGGTGGCCGACATTGCGCACCAGCATCAGGCTGCGGCCGGGCAGCGTCAGCGTGCCGCCGTCGGGGGCGGTGTAGCTGCGGTCCGGGTGCAGCCGCCGCTCGACGGTGCGGTCGCCTTTCGGGAAGGTGGCGCTGAGCGTATTCTGCATCAGGCCGAGCCAGTTGCGGTACACCTCCACCTTGTCGTCGGCATCGACGGCGGCGACGCTGTCCTCGCAATCCATGATGGTGGTGATGGCCGATTCGATCACCACGTCGGCGAGGCCGGCGGGATCGGTGCGGCCGATCGGATGCGCGCGGTCGAAGTGAAGCTCGACATGCAGCCCGTGGTGGCGCAGCAGCACGACCGACGGCGACGCCGCCGCGCCCTGGTAGCCGGCGAACTGCGACGGATCGGCGAGTGCCACCGTGCCGGCGCTGCCGTGCGTGACAACCAGCCGGCCGCCGGCCACGGCATACTGCGTCGCCTCGGCATGGCTCGCGCCGGCGAGCGGGGCGATGCGGTCGAGGAATTTGCGCGCTTCCGCGATCACGCGCGCGCCACGCACGGGGTTATAGCCGCGCCCGCGCGCGGCGCCGCCGTCCTCGGGGATCGCGTTGGTGCCGTAGAGCGCGTCGTACAGGCTGCCCCAGCGCGCGTTGCCGGCATTGAGCGCGTAACGCGCGTTGTTGACCGGCACGACCAGTTGCGGCCCGGCGATGTGCGCGATCTCGGCATCGACGTTCGCGGTGGTTACCTGGAACGGCGGCGGCGGCGGCAGCAGGTAGCCGATCCCGGCCAGGAAGGCGCGATAGGCCGCCTCGTCGATCGGCTTGCCGCGATGCGTGAGGTGCCAGGCGTCGATCTGCGCCTGCAACTCGTTGCGCCGGACCAGCAGGGCCCGGTTGCGCGGCGCGAAGGCAGCGAGCAGCCCGGCATAGCCCTGCCAGAACTGCTCGGCGGACAGGCCGGTGCCGGGCAGCGCCTCGTCGGCGAGGAAGTCGGCGAGCCGGCGCGCGACCCGCAGCCCTGCCAGCGATGCCTGGTCCATGCGATCCTCCATAGCTTGATCGCACGGTTCTTGGTGGTCGGCCGGCGGCTTGTCGAGTCCCCCCCTTGGTCGCCCCGGGGCGGATGGTGCCTATGCCGCCCGAGTCGCCGCCTCCAGCAGTGGCGCCGTCCAGTAGCGCGCACCGAACGCCGCCGGCGTGACCCGGAGCGTCGTGGGGCAGGGCAGGGGCGCGAGGGCGAGATGGGCGTCGCCGTCGGTCCAGCGCCAGCCCGGTTCCGGCGCGTGCCAGCCTGGCCCGAACGCATCTTCCGGCAGTGCCGCGCCGCCGAACTCGACGGCTGCCACGGCGATGCCGAGCCGCCGCCGGTCGTCGCCGAGGCCGAGCCATGCGGGGACGAAGCTGCGGCTGACCAGGCGGACCGCGGTCGTGCCGGCGGGGAGCAGCACGGCGCCGTCGTCGTCCGGGACCAGTTTCGCCCGATCGGCCAGCACGCACAGATCAGGCCGCTCGGTGAGCGCGAAGCCGAGGGCTTCGGCCCGGTCGCGCAGCCTTGCGTGGGCGGCGGCAAGTCGCGGACCGTCCAGCACCAGGGGCGCGCAGGCCTGCTCCGTCCAGGCGGCGGCGGTCGCGAAATCGGGGTGCAGCGCGCGCACGCCGTGCGCGCCCGCGAACAGCGCGCGGTTGCCGGTGTCGAGGTAGCTTTCCGCTGGCATGCCCTCCGCGCGCAACAGCGCATGGCGGTCGAGTTCGACATGCAGGTAGGTGACGCGAGCGGGGAACTCCTGCGTCACGCTGGCGCCGTTCAGCAGCGCCTGGGCCTGCATCAGCACGCCGTCGAGGAACACCGCATGTTCGGGCGACAGCACGAGGTCGCGCGCCGGCATGTCGGGCGCGATGGCGTGGGCGCGGATGCGAATCGGCGCGGCGCGTTCGGGCTGCGGATGGCGCGCGAGATCGACCGTGGTGCGGCCGACCCAGCGCACCCGCCGCGCCACCCAGGCGCCATCCTGCAGCGCCAGCACGGCATCGCCCGGTTGCAGCCGTTCCACCGCCACCTCGCCGTCCGGGGTCGCGAGCCGCGTGCCGGCGGCGTAGCAGGGCGCCGCGGAGACGACGATCGCCGAGCCGGTGCCGTGGTCCGGCTGCAACTGGAACTGGTTCGATTGCAGCCCGGCGCCGACCTGCAGACTGGCGGCCGAGCCGCCATTCACGTTGAGCACGCCGGTCGTCGAATCGTAGGTGATCGTCGGCGCCATCGCGAAGGTGATGCCCGGCATGTCGATGGTGTTCGTCTGACCCGATCCGGCGGCAGGTGCGATGTCGATTGTGCCCAGGTCCGCGCTCGGGGCGCTCAGCACGAGATCCTGGCTGCCGGTGGCGAAAGCGATCGTGGTGGTCCAGGCGGCCCCCGTGTTGATGATGAGGGGCGCCGTGCTGTCGAGGACGATCGTGCCGCTGCCGCTGATCGTCGAGGCGTCGATGGTCGAGGCGCTGGCGCCGCTTACCAGTAGCACGCCGTTGTCGGTGATGGCGCCGCCGATGTCGCCGCCGGACAGTGTCGCCGTCGCGCCGGCGTCGATGACCAGCCCATTCCCGCTGAAGCTGGTACCGATACCGACAATGAATGCCGAGCTGGAGTCGACGTTCAGGCTGCCGCCGTTCATCGCGAACGAAGCGGCCGTAGCGTGGGAGCCGCCCAACACCTGCATAGTGCCGCCGTTCACCTGCACGGTGCCGCCGACATTGAGGATGCCGCCCGTTGCCGTCGTGCCGGCAGACAGCATCAGTTGCGCGTTGCTGCCGGCGCCCCCCCCGACGGTGAGGTTGTTGGCGATCGACCAGCTCGCGTTGTCCTGGATGTCAACGGTGCCTTGTGCTGCCGTGTTGGCCGCGATGATGGCGTTCTGGTCGCCCAGGCTGGCGTAATTCTGCAGCATCAGCGTGCCGTTCCCGCCGCTGGCGCCGCGCTGTGCCCCGCCCACCACCATGTCGCCGCCGAACGGATCGGCGGTGCTGGCGGTGCCGCTATCCGTCCAGGACGCGCTGTTGAGGGTGAGGCTGCCACTGGCCGTGCCGAAGCCACCGATGCCGGTATAGTTCGCCGTGACGTGGGCGCCGCCGGTCGCCTCCACCGTGTCGCCGTCGCTGGCCAGCCCGATCAGCACGCTGCCGGCGCTCGCGTCCAGCGTGCCGCCGTTCAGCGTCGCGTCGCCCGCAAGATTCGCGGCCAGCGCGCCGGCGCCGGCGATCGTGCTGCCGCCGGTGAGCGTCATCTGCGCGGCGCTTGCCATCGTCAGCGTGCCGCCGTTGATGAGCTGGTTGAACACCTTGGCGGTGACGGTCGCGCCGGACTGCACCGCGAAGGTGCCGACCGTGTCGAAGATGGCGGTTGCGACATTGAACGTGCCGGACACCGCCAGCGTGCCGTTCGGCGCCAGCATCAGCAACGCATGCGCCGACTCGTTGGTCGCCGTCACCGCGAACGTGTGGTTGAGATCGCCGATGACGACGTTGCTGGTGCCGGTGGGCGCGACCCCGGTGCTCCAGGCGGTGCCGGTGCTCCAGTCGCCGGTGGCGCCGTTCAGCCAGTCGGCATTGGCGAGCGTGGTGGTCAGCAGCACATGGCCGCCGGGATCGGCGGTGGCCAAAAAGCTGCCGCTGGTGAAGCCTTCGTCGAGCAGCGGCAGCACGACGGTATTGGTGCCGTCGGTCAGCGTCGTGAGGTTGCCGTTGACGATGATCGGCTGCAGCGTGGCGTCGTTCAGCGCCGTGAGGTCGATGGTGTCGCCGGCCTGGAACCCCAGCATGGCGCCGCCGACCGTGCCGGTCTGCTGCAGCACCAGCGTGCCGGTGCCGTCGATGAAGGCGATGCTCTCGCCGCGCGATGCAACCGACTGCAACGTCATCACGCCGCCGCCGCCGACCACGAACAGGCCGTTGCCGACGGCGGGCGCCGCCACGTCCACGGTGCCGCCATAGACGATGACACCGCCGTCCATCGCCAACGTACCGCCGGCGGACGCGGCGATGGTCGCGCTGCCGCCCGCGAGCGCGAACAGCGGGTTCTGCAGATCGAGCGTGCCGGCGCCGACCTGCACGTCGAGCGTGGCGCCGGCGCCGGAGATGCTGGTGTTCCAGCGGTCGGTGACGCTGCCGGTCGTGATCACGGTGCCGGTCGTGCCGGCGACCACGTTCATGCTGCCGATGCTGTTGTTGCGGTCAAGCGTCGTGTTGCCGAGTTCGAGCGTGCCGCCAAGGCCGGCGAAGGTGAACGATACGGCGGTGAGGGACCCGCTGACCGACAGGTCGCCGCTGCTGTCGTTGATAACGCCGCCGTTGTCGAACGTGATGGTGTCCAGCGTACCCGGCAGCACCGCGGCGGCGACGTAGGAGCCGGACTGTTCGACCAGCCAGTTGGCTAATGTTGCAGCATCGTTATTGTTGTTGCCGCCCTGCCACTTGAACGTATTGCCGGCCATCACGTTTTCCCCGCGTACACGAATGGGTGAAAATGGCAGAAAATTTAGCGAATCGTCAAGCAACTGGTGTTGGCGTCCAAACGATCCCGCAGGATCTGTCGTTTCCTTGCATCATCCCAGTATTGCGCGCCGGCCGCCGCCAACCGGATCGCCAGCGACGCAGGGCGGGACAGGGGCGGCAGCACAAGCTCCGCATCGCCGTCGGTCCAGCGCCAGCCTGCTTCTGCCGCATGCCAGCCGCGACCGAACGCTGTGCGCGGTAGGGCGTGCCCGCCCAGCCGCAGCGCCGCCGCCGCGACGCCGAGCCGCCGCCGGTCGGCACCGAGGCCGAGCCAGGCGGGCACGAAACTGCGGCTGCGCAGCCGCACATGCCGCGTGCCCGCGGGCAGCCAGGCGCGCAGCGGGGCCTGCAGCGCCACCGGCTCCCCATCGGCCAGCACCGCCAGGTCGGGGTCGGCGGTCAGCGTCGCGCCGCCGCGCCGCGCGCGCTCCAGCAGGCGCCGATGCGCCGCCGCGACGCGCGCGCCGCCCAGCAGCAGCGGCGCGCAGGCGCGCTCGTCCCACGCCGCGGCGGCGGCCAGGTCGGGGTGCAGCGGGCGCACGCCCGCCTCGCCCGCGAACAGCGCGCGGTTGCCGGTATCGAGATAGCTCTCCGCCGGCAGGTTCTCGGCCAGCACGACGGCGTGGCGGTCGAGTTCGATGTGCAGGTAGGTGACGGCCGCGGGGACTTCCTGCGTGACCGTGGCGCCGTTCACCAGCGCCTGCGCCTGGATGAAGGCGCCGTCCAGGAACACCGCGTGCGCCGGCGAGAGCAGCAGGTCGCGGCACGGCACGCCGGGGGCGACGGCGTGCGCGCGGATGCGGATCGGCGCGGCGGCGGCAGGGCAGGAATGGCGGGCGAGGTCGATCCGCCC
>JAJZVE010000098.1 GCA_021845835.1 Pseudomonadota bacterium
CTCATACAATGGGACAGACAACGCGCTGCACTGGAGCCAGCGGGAGCAGCGTGAGTCGCCCTATAAAGACACGGCGGACAAGATGCCGGAGGAAAAGACAGAACTGCCGATCGGGCAGTACTTGCCGACCATAAGGGAAAGTGGCGCCCGGTCGCATACGTTCTTCGACGGCGCCTCTCTGCGTCGCAGCAAGCCATTCTACGCCAATGCCATTGACACGAACTTGGCGCCGTCAGGGCACGAATTTACTGACCTTTCGTTCAGGACCTACAACGCGTCGCCCATGTTTTCGGTGGCTCTAGAGGGCGCGTCTGTCATCGGCACAGAGGGCTTGGTCCTGCATAATGGAAAGCTGATCAGCGATACGGTCCACTATGTCCCCGTGTGGGAAGAAGGGGTCTTGGCCGAGAGGGTGGACCTACCGCGTAGCGTGCTTTTCAGGCGCAATGTGCCGCTGCCGGGCAGGAGGCTTGAGGGGGAACACTTCGTCGGGTTCGTTGGAGCTTGGCGCAATCACGCGCACTGGCTGACGGACTGCGTTCCTCGGATATACCTGTACAACCGCCTGAAGGAAATTTCCCCGACCGTCCGCCTTCTGCTCCCTACGTTCGAGGAGGGCGGCCCTCAGTGGCGCACCTTGCAACTGCTTGGGGTAGATGACAGCCAGATCACATGGCTCGATGTCGGTCAGGTTGTGTCGGCAGGCACCCTATGGTGCGCGCCCGGTATCGACTTGTGGAGACCGCCAATGCTGTGCCGGATCGCCGCCGAGGCGTTGTCTGGTGGCCTCCCAGTTCGCGACGGCTACGAGCGGATATACATCCGTCGTCCAGGCGGCCGCCGCGTGGCGAATTTTGCCGAGATTGAAACGCCGCTGCGCGACCGTGGATTCCGCGTGGTGTCCTTCGAGGGCATGACGCTGGACGAGCAAATTTCGATTATGCGCGGCGCGCGCCACGTCATCGGTGAGCATGGCGCTGGTGTTGCCAATGTCATGTTCTGCCGCCCTGGCGCGCGGCTGCTGGAGATGTTCAATCCGTTTGGGGCACAGCCGGCGCACTGGTCGCTGGCGTCGGTCTGCGACGTGGGTTACGGCTACCTAATAGGCGATCACGCAGGCGGCCAACTGCACGGCAACTCGGATTACATCGTGCCGCCGGACAGGCTCACGGAATCTGTAGGCGCCTTGCTCGCGTAGCGAGCGTAGCCCGTACACCAAAACGTCGTAGGGCGGGTGAAACCCGCCGACGCAACGTTCGGCCGCGGCGGGTTGCGTGATGAGCCACGGCGGTGGCAAGCCCGAACTGTGGAGGCAGCATCGACGGTGCCGCGTGTGGCTTGCGTCGGCGGGTTGCACCCGCCCTACAAGGGGTCGGCGGTCCGGGCTGCGCTCGCTGCGCTTTCCCGCCCTCCGCGGGCTATTGCAGCAGATGCCGGACATCGGCGAGCGTGATCATGAGCGTCATGGGGTCCGCCGGCGACGGCTCGAAGCCGAGGGCGAGATAGAAGGCCCTGGCCTGTTCCGAGATCGCATGCACGACGATGCCGCGGATGCCGACCGTGTCGGCCGCATGGGCGACGCGCAGCGCGCCGTCGCGAAACAGCGCGCGGCCGAGGCCTCTGCCCTGCTGCGCGCGGTCGATCGCCAGCCGGCCGAGCACCGCGACCGGGATCGGGTTCGGCATGTTGCGGCGGAAGCGGCCGACGCTGCTGTCCACGGTGATCGCGCCGGAGGCCAGCGCATAGTAGCCGACCACCTTGTGGCCGTCAGCGACGACGAAGGTGCGGGACGCGCCGCTCACCTGGTTGGCGCGCGCGCGGCGCTTGAGCCAGTCGTCCAGCGACGCGACACCCGACAAGAAATCGTTGAGTTCATGCGCCTCGGCGAGCGGCTCAGGCCGCGACAGCGGCACCGCTATTCCCAGGGCGGGACGGCGTGCATGGTGCGCCGCAGGCGGTCGTTCGGCTTCGGCGGCTCGTCGAGCCGTGCGAGAAATTCGGCATACGCCGCCGGGCTGACCGCCAACATGGTGCGATCGAGCAAGGCCTCTTCCGCGGCGCGGCGCGCGGCCTCGAGTACGAAATCCGTGCGGTTCTTGCCGGTGAGCGTGGCGGCCCGGTCGATCAGGCCGCGCTCTTCCGGTTTGATGCGCAGGTTGAGGGTGTCGCGGCGCGAGGTTGCCTTCGGCTTCGTCATGGTGCTCTCCAATCTCGCTCATCATAGCGCAGCGTAGTGTCATTGTCATTACGTCTGTTCTGAGCGATGGCAGGCGGTTGGGCGGCCAGGGGCCTTTGCCGGCGCAGGCCGGCATCCAGGCGAACCGCGCAAAATTCCGCGCGCCGCGCCTGGACCTCCGCTTTCGCAGAGGTGACGGAGGCGGAGGTGACGGCGAGAGGCCCCTCTTGCGGCGCGCCGGCGTGAGACATCGCCGGTCAGGTGTCCAGCCCGCGCAGCGCCTCGTCCAGATCGCGGATCAGATCGGCCGCCGTCTCCAGCCCGATCGACAGCCGCACCACGTCCGGCCCGGCGCCGGCGGCGCGCTGCTGTTCCTCCGTCAACTGCCGGTGCGTCGTGCTGGCCGGGTGCAGGATCAGGCTGCGCGTGTCGCCGACATTGGCGAGGTGCGAAAACAGCCGCACGCGCTCCATCAGCTTCGTCCCCGCCGCGTAGCCGCCTTTCAGCCCGAAGGTGAACACCGATCCCGGCCCAAGCGGCAGGTATTTCTGGGCCAGCGCATGATAAGGGCTATCCGTCAGCCCGGCATAGGACACCCATGCCACCTTGTCATGCCGCGCCAGGAAGTCCGCCACCGCCTGCGCGTTGGCGACGTGGCGTTCCATGCGCAGCGGCAGCGTCTCGATGCCGGTCAGGATCAGCCAGGCGTTCATCGGTGCCAGCGTCGGCCCGAAATCGCGCAGCGCAACCGCGCGCGCCTTGGTGGTGAAGGCGAAGTCGCCGAAATTCTCGTAGAAGCGCAGGCCGTGATAGGCCGGCTCCGGCTCGGTCAGCGCCGGGAAGCGGTTGCCCTGCGACCAGTCGAATTTTCCGGATTCGACGATGATGCCGCCGAGGGAGTTGCCGTGTCCCCCGAGGAACTTCGTCAGCGAATGCAGCACGAGGTCGGCGCCCCATTCGATCGGGCGGCACAGGTACGGCGAGGCCAGCGTGTTGTCCACGACGAACGGAATGCCCGCCTCGTGCGCGATCGCGGCGACGGCCTCCAGATCGACCACGACGCCGCCGGGATTGGCGAGGCTTTCGACGAAGATCGCCTTGCAGCGCGGCGTCAGCGCGCGGCGGAAATTCTCCGGCTCGCGCGGATCGACGAAATGGCAGTGCCAGCCGAGCTTCGGGAAGGACTGCCCGAACTGCGTCAGGCTGCCGCCATAGAGGTTGCGCGAGGCGACGAACTCGTCGCCGGGTTGCAGCAGCGTGAAGAAGGCGAGGAACTGCGCGGCATGGCCGGAGGCGGCAGCCACCGCGGCGCGCCCGCCCTCCAGCGCCGCCACGCGCTCCTCCAGCACCGCAACGGTGGGATTGGACAGCCGCGTATAGACGTGGCCGAAGCTGTGCAGATTGAACAGCGAGGCCGCCTGGTCCACGTCGTCGAACACGTAGGACGTGGTCTGGTAGATCGGCGTGGTGCGCGCGCCGGTGGCCAGCTCGGGCGCCGCGCCGGCATGGATGGCGCGCGTCTCGAAGCCGAGGTCCGCGCTGCGCAGCGGCGACGGCCGCGGTCGCGCGGGGCGCGGCTGCGGCGGCTCGGGCGCGCGGTTGCGCACCAGGCCGGAGTTGACGCCGTACCACGACAGCTCGCCGCCGAGCCGGCCGAACTCGATCTTCAGGCAGCGGTCCATGACCACTTCGATCCCGGCCGCCTCGGCCTGCGCCGCCGCCGCGTCGTTGCGGATGCCGAGCTGCATCCACACCACCCTGGCGCCGATCGCGATCGCGTCGTCCACGATCGGCCCGACATGCTCCGCGGCGCGGAAGATGTCCACCAGATCGACCCGCTCCGGAATGTCGCGCAGCGTCGCGTACACGGTCTCGCCGAGCAGGGTCTGCCCCGCCAGGCCGGGATTGACCGGGATGGTGCGGTAGCCCTTGGTCTGCAGGTAGCGCATGACGAAGGTGCTCGGCCGGTTCCGGTTGGCCGAGGCGCCGACCACCGCAATGGTGTGGACGCGCTGCAGGATGCTGCGGAGCCTGGCATCCGAATAGACGAGCGGCTGGATCGCGTCCATGCTGGCCTCCGTCGCTGGCGGGACGGCGCATCTGGCCCCGGTTGCGCGGCCGGCGCAAGCCGGGGCTTTGCCGCGCGCGGCGCGGACGGTAAGAAGCCGCAGGAGGCCAGGGCAGCGGACCGCATGGACGGCGACATCATCCACGACGGCGCGCATTATCGCGTGGTCCACCGGCGCGTGAGCGACGATCCGCTCACCGTGGTGTATTTCGAATCGTTGCTGCCCGAGCCGTCGCGCGAGGCACCGCCGGCCGCGCAGGATTTCTTCGTGCGCCGCGGCGTCAACTTCATCGGCGTCAGGCCGGCCCGCAACGACTGGTACCAGCAGGACGAGATTTTCGCCGCCATCGCCGCCATCCGCGCCGCCACGCCGGGCGGGCGGCTGGCCGGCTATGGCGGCAGCATGGGCGCCTACGCCGCCATCAACTTCGCCAGCGATCTTGGCCTGGCGACGCTGCTCGCGATCTGCCCGCAATTCTCGATCCGGCCGGAAAAGGCGCCGTTCGAACGCCGCTGGCTGGACGAGGCGGCAGTGATCGCCTTTCGCCACGACCGGATCGAGGCGCCGCCGCGCCTCAGCCACGGCTTCATCATGTTCGACCCGCTCACCGACGACCGGCTGCATGCGGCTGCGATCCTGGCGCATCACGACCTGACGCCGTTGCCGATCCGGTTCACCGGCCACGAGCAACTGCGCTTCCTGACGCAGACCGGCATCGCCGGGGACGTGATCGTCGGTCTGCTGCGCGGCGACATCGACGGGCCCGGCGTGGTGCGGCGGGTGCGCACGGCGCGGCGCGACAGCAACATCGTCTGGCACGGCGTCGCCAAGCTGAAGCTGCGGCGCGGCGAAATCGCGGCGGCGGCGCGGGCGATGGACCGCGCCGAGGCCTCGCCGCTGCCCGATCCGTTCGATGCTGCCGTCACGCGCGGCAAGATCCTGCGCCGGCTCGGCCGCGCGGCGGAGGCGGAGGCGCTGGTCGCGGCCTTCCTCGCCGACCCGGCCACCGCCCCGCTCGCCCGCTGGCGGCTGGATCATTGGCGCGCGAGCGATCCGCCGCTGCCGTGGTGGCGCCGCCTGCTGGACCGGGTGGCATGAACGGCGCCAACCCGAGCGCGAGCGCGGCGCTGATCCTGGACGCCTATGCGGACTGGGTGGCCGCGCACGACACGCTGACCGACGCCGACCGCGCGGCGATCCGGCAGCACATGCAGGGCCTGCCGTTCCGGCCGCTGTTCTCGCTGCTGCTGCCGCTGGGGTTTGGCGTGGCCGGCGGCGCGCGCGACACGCTCCGCTCGGTGCGGGCGCAGCTGTACGGGCGCTGGGAACTCTGCGTCGCCGGCACGGACCCGGTGGACGACGATACCATCGCCGCCGCGGCGGCGGCGGACCCGCGCATCCGGCGCCTGCCGCGGCATGCGTTCGCGGATGTGGCGGACGCGGCGAACGCCACCCTTGCGGTCGCGGAGGGGGCGTACGCGGCGATCCTGCTGCCCGGTGAGCAACTGGCCGAGCGGGCGCTGTACGAAATCGCCGTCGCCCTCGGCGCGCATCCCGGGACCGAGCTGCTCTACACCGACGAGGACGTGATGGATTGGGCGGGGCAGCGTTCGGCCCCGCTGCTCAAGGCCGGCTGGGACCCGGACCTGCTGCTGGCGCAGGATTGCGTCGGCGGCCTCGCGGTCTGGCACCTGCCGGGGCTGCAGACGGCGCACGGGCTGCGGTCGGGGTTCGGGCGGGCGGCGGCCTACGACCTGGCGCTGCGCGCGACCGCGACCATGCTGCCCGACCGCATCCGCCATCTGCCCGCGGTACTGCTGCATCGGCCGCCGAGCGCCGGGCGCAGCCTGCGCGACCGCATGCTCGGCGACGACAACGAGGCGCTGCGGCGGGCGGTGCGGGAACGGCTGGGCGATGCCGCCGAAATCGCGCCGGCGCCGCTGTGGCCGTCGGCCAATCGCGTGACGTGGCGCCTGCCCGATCCGGCACCGCTGGTTTCCGTCATCATCCCGACGCGCGACCGCGCCGCGCTGCTGGTGCCGTGCGCCTGGGGCGTGCTGCAGCGCACGGACTATCCGTCGCTGGAGCTGCTGATCGTGGACAACGACAGCCGCGAGGAATTGACGGCGAGGGCGCTGCGCGACCTGGAAACCGATGCGCGCGTGCGCATCCTGCGCCATCCCGGCCCGTTCAACTTCGCCGCCATCAACAATGCCGCGGTGGAGCAGGCGCGCGGCGAGATCGTGGTGCTGCTCAACAATGATGTCGAGGTCATGCATCCCGGCTGGCTGCGCGAGCTGGTCAGCCACGCGGTGCGGCCCGATGTCGGCGCGGTCGGCGCCAAGCTGCTGTACGCCGACGGCACGCTGCAGCACGGCGGCATCGTGTTCGGGCCCGGACTCGCGGCGACACACATCCTGCGCCAGGCGGCGCGCACGGACCCCGGCTACAACGGGCAACTCGCACTGACGCGCACGCTGTTCGCGGTCACCGGTGCCTGCCTCGCGATACGGCGGAGCGTGTTTCGCGAGGCAGGCGGCCTGAACGCCGACCGCTTCGCGATTGCCTTCAATGATCTCGATTTCTGCCTGCGGCTCGGCGAGCTTGGCTACCGCATCGTCTGGACGCCGTTCGCGGAGCTGTTCCACCTGGAGAGCGCGACCCGCGGCCTGCCCGAAACGCCGGAGGAAATCGCACAGGAGCAGCGCGAGGTGACCAATCTCTGGCATAGCTGGCGCCATGTCTTCGCGAGCGACCCCTACCACAACATCAACCTGAGCTGCGCCTGGAGGGAGCCGCTGCATCTCTGCGCGCCGCGGCGCCGCAAGCCGTGGCAGATGGACACCTGAGCATGGACGCACCGAGCGCGATCCCGTCGCCTTCCCCGAACGCGCTGGCACCGCTGCTGGCGCCGGAGATCGGCCCGCTATTCTGGCGTCCGTCGCGCGCCGGCGTCGAAAGCGCCTGGGCGGGCCATGTGCCGTTCGCGCTGTGGCTGGTGCCGGCGCTGCGTCCGCGGGTCCTGGTCGAACTGGGCACGCATAACGGCGTCTCGTACTGCGCCTTCTGTGACGCGGTGACGGCGGCGAAGCTCGATACGCGCTGCTACGCCGTCGATACCTGGGAAGGCGACGAGCACGCCGGCTTCTACGGGCAGATCGTCTATGACGATCTGCGGCGCTTCCACGACCAACGCTTCGGCGCGTTTTCGGAGCTGCTGCGCTGCACGTTCGATGCGGCGCTGGCGTATATCCCGGACGGCTCGATCGACCTGCTGCATATCGACGGCTGCCACGGCTACGACGCCGTGCGGCATGATTATGAAAGCTGGTTGCCGAAATTGTCGGAGCGTGCCGTGGTGCTGTTCCACGACACCAACGTGCGCGAGCGCGGCTTCGGTGTATGGCGGCTGTTCACGGAGCTGCGCAAGCGCTACCCGTCGTTCGAGTTCCTGCACGAACACGGGCTGGGTGTGCTCGCCGTCGGCCGCGAGGTACCGGAGCCGGTGGCCTCGCTCTGCGCGCTGCGCGATCCGGCGTCCGTCGGCGCCGTACGCGAACGCTTCAGCCTGCCTGGCGAACGCTGGCGGCTTGAGATCCACGTGCAGCTCCTCGGCAACGAGATCGAGCGGCGTACCCGCCATGCGCAAGAACTGGCGCGGTCGCGTGACGCGGCCCAGGCGGAAGCGGCGGAATCGGCCCGCATGCGTGCCCGCGCCGCACAGCGTGCCGTGGAGGCGCGCGCCGCGGCAGCCGGCGCGATGGAGGAAGTCGATCGCCTGCGCGCCCATGTGCACGGGCGCATGGCGGCGCTGGAAGCAGAGGCCGAACGGGGCCGTGCCGCGGTGAACGAGGCGGCGCGGCTTCGTGTCGAAGTCGCGCGCACGCATGAAGCCTTGCAGCGCACGCGGGCGCTGGAGAGGGAGCTGGCACGTCGCACGGCGGAGAACGCCAGGCTGCGCGGCTCGATCGCCTGGCGTCTCGGCGCGCCGTTGCGCGGCGCCGCGGCGCATCTGCCCGCACCCGTGCGCCGTCGCGCCCGGCAGGCGGGGCAACTCGCGCTCTGGACGGCGCGGATGGAATTGCGCACGCGGCTGCGGCGGCGGGCGCGTCTGCGCGACGAGTTGCAGATGCTGGCGAGATCCGATCTGTTCGATCCCGCCTGGTACAGCGCCCGCTACCCGGACGTGGCGGCGTCCGGCATGGACCCGGCGGTGCACTACCTGCTGCACGGCAGGCAGGAGCGCCGCAATCCCGGTCCGGATTTCGACGCGGCGTACTACCTGGAGCATGCGCCGGATGTCGCCGCGTCCGACATCGATCCGCTGATCCACTACATCCGCGTGGGGGCGGCCGAGGGGCGGCCGAGTCGTCCTGTGGTTGGTGATGCGGCGCACGCGGCGGACACGACGGTTCCGCTGACAACGCTGCTGTCGCGGCGGCGGATCGCGTTCATCTCCGGGGAACCGGACACGCCGGGGCACAGCTATCGCGTGCTGCGCTTTGCTGCCGCAGCCGAGCAGGCAGGGGCGGTGACGACCTGGATGCGTGCCGAGGAAGTCTCCGCGCGACGGGACGAGATTCTGGCCGCCGACGTGCTGGTGATCTGGCGCGCGACGTGGCCGCAGGTGGCCGGCGCGGTGGCGACGGCGCGGGAAGGCGGCGCGGCCGTCGTCTATGACCTGGACGACCTGATGCTCGATCCCGACCTAGCGACGCCCGAACTGCTGGACGCGCTGCGCAGCGAGGGCGTGTCGGAAGAAGATGCGAGAGGTCATTACGGGCGCATCCGGGATGCCGTGATGCAGGCGGACTTCTGCGTCGCCAGCACGGAGGAGCTTGCCTGGCACATCCGCCGTACCGGCCGCCCTGCGCTGGTGCTGCCCAACGGCTTCGACGACGAGACGCATCGCCGCTCGCGTCGCGCCGCACGAGCGCGACGGCAGACGGCAGGCGACGGTTTGCGCCGCATCGGCTACGCCGGCGGATCGCGCACGCATCAGCGCGACTTCGGGCAGATCGCGGACACGCTTGCGCGCATCCTGCGCGAGCGGCCGGACTGCCGCCTGGTCCTGTTCAGGAGCCGCATCGACGGGCTGCCGATCGTCAACATCGCCGAATATCCGGCGCTTGCCGACGTGATTGCGCAGGTCGAGTGGCGCGAGTCCGTGCCGATCGCTGATCTCCCGGAGGAGATGGCGCGGTTCGACGTGAACCTCGCGCCACTGGAGGTCGGCAATCCGTTCTGCGAGGCCAAGAGCGAACTCAAGTATTTCGAGGCGGCGCTGGCTGGTGTCTGCACCGTCGCCTCGCCGACCGGCCCGTTCCGGCGTGCTATCGCGCATGGCGAGACGGGCTTCCTCGCCGCAAAACCCGAGGAGTGGTACGCGGCGATCACGGCGCTGCTCGATGACTTGACGCTGCGGCGGCGGATGACGGCCGCGGCGCGGCGCGAAGTGCTGTGGCATTTCGGTCCGGAGCGGCGGCGCGAAATGGTGGCATCGCTGCTCGATCAGGCGAGCGGGGGCCGCGCGGGTGCGCGTGCATTCGCGTTGGATGCGCAGCTTGCGATGCGTCCGGACCCAGAGCCGCTGCTGCCGGCGGGCGAAGTGCTGTTCGAGACCGACCAGCTTGGCGACGCCGAGGTGACGGTGGTTGTGCCGCTGTACAACTACGCACATCATGTGCGCGAAACACTGGACTCGGTCGCGGCCCAGACGTTGCGACAGTTGGACCTCGTTATCCTGGACGACGCATCCACCGATGCCTCGCGCGCCGTAGCGCTGGAATGGGCGGCGCAGCACCGCGAGCGCTTCAATCGCATTGTCGTTATCGGCAATGTCTCGAATGCGGGACTCGGTCCGACGCGCAATGCCGGATTCGCAACGGCGGAGACGCCGTATGTGCTGCCGCTCGACGCCGACAACCGGCTGCTTCCGGACTGTTGCATGCGCCTGCTGCAAGCCGCGGGGAACCGTGGTGCCGCCTTCGTCTATCCGATTCTGCGCGAGTTCGGCGACTCCAACGGACTCGCTAACATTCTGGAGTACGTCCCGGCGCGACTGGTGGGCGTTCCGTTCATCGACGCGATGGCGCTTGTCTCGGTGGCGGCGTGGCGGGCGGTCGGTGGCTACAGCGACACGCGGCTGGGCTGGGAGGATTACGAATTCTGGTGCCGCATGGCCGAGCACGGACTGTTTGGTCTGCAGGTGCCAGGCGCGCCGCTGGCGGAATATCGCGTTCACCACGATTCCATGCTGCTTTCGGTCACCGAGGACAAGCGGAACAAGCCGCGCGTCATGGCGGACATCACGCGGCGCCATCCCTGGCTGTCGCTGGTGTCGGCAAAGGAAGGGTAGGGTGCCGCAGTTCCATTTCGTCGAGGACTACGAGAAGCTTGTCGCCGAGTTGGTGGCGACGCTGCCGCTGGATGAGGCGATGTCGCGTGCGGTTGGCGGCGACTTCGAGCGCACTGGCCAGGTGCAGTGCGCGGTGTTGCGCCATTTGGGTCTGCGGGACGGCCAGGCGCTGATCGATCTCGGCTGCGGCAGCGGGCGCCTGGCGAGCGCGCTCGGTCGGTGCATGGCGGTGGACTATCTCGGCATCGACATTGTGCGGGCGCTGCTGGACTACGCCGCCAGCAAGTCCCCACCGTCCTATCGTTTCATGCTCAATCGCACGCTGCACATTCCCGCACCCGACGCCAGCGCCGACATGCTTTGCGCTTTCAGCGTGTTCACGCACCTGCTGCACACCGAGACGTATCTCTATCTGGAGGATATC
>JAJZVE010000099.1 GCA_021845835.1 Pseudomonadota bacterium
CTTGACGCCACGCAGGCGGCGCGGGCGCGGGCACTCCTGCCCGGGCTCGCCGGACCCGGGGGCGGCATGATGCAGGCCGCGATGATGGGTGGCGGCATGACGGGCGGCGGCATGATGGGCGGCGGCATGATGGGGAGTGCTGGCGCAATGGCGCAGGGCGGTACCGGTGCCGGCGCCGAGCCCGGCGGCATGGCGGCGCATCATCGCTGACCTGCTGGTACGGGACGCGCTTCGGGAGCTCGGCGATCACGCGACAGGCGACCTTGCGCCCGGCATGACCCGGAAGGCGATGGCGCCTTCCGGGTCCGCATTCCGATAGGGCCGGCTTCCGGCCAGCGTCAGGGGGCCAGGACTGAGCGTCGTTGCCGGCCTTGCGGCGCACTGGCGCGGACGCTCCCGCGCGCCGGAACCGCCGCTTGATATCGACTTCCTCGAAGCCGCGCCAGGAGACTGTCCGTGAACGACGACCCACGTTGGAACGAGCAAGAGGGTACGCTCTGGATGGAAAAGGATGGATTTCGGCTTGTCGTTCATCTCCCCCGAGCACAGGGGTACGCTCATTTCGTGGTGATCGATCACCATGGTCTGATTCGCCATCAAGACCGGCTCATCGGTTCAGGGACTGTTGAAGGCGTTGGCGCGGCAAGGGACGCGGCCGAGAGAATGGCCGAGCGTCTTGGACGGTCGGGCATCATCGGCCTGACCCGCGACGGATCTGCGCCGATGCGGAGCCGCCCGATCGGCCCGCACGGTGTTGCATGAGGACATGTCCAATCGCCACATGGTGTCTTCGGCGCTTGCCCAACAACCGAACGAGCGGCTTGGGGCGAATCCCTGATCGTCCGGAAACCGCGGGGCACTCCCGAGGGCCGCAAGCGAAGGTTCCAGGAAAGGCATGGCCATGTCGGGCTTCGCGCACTGCCCTGGCGCCCGGTCGGTTGGTTATTCGCCGAGTCAGTGGTATGCGGGATTGATGGAGGGCTTTGAGGATTGGCGCTCCTGCCCGTTATGGCCCGTCATGTTCACCTATACCTCTCGGGTGACGGTCGTCGCACCGCGGGCGCTGACGTCTCGGCGGTTCTTATAGTGTCGGCTATATCGACAAAACGGAGGGCATGAGGATGCGCGGACTTCGCCGATGCTGAACGGTGTGATGCTTCTATGGTTCCTCCTGACCGCGGCCGCTATCATTTTTGTGGCCGTCGATATTCGGACCACGCCGGAATCGCCGGTGTTGAAGTGGGGGTTTGTCCTGTTGACGGCCTATACCGGCCCCGTCGGCGCGTTTCTCTACGTGCTCGGATGCCGAGAGCCGCTGTCGGGCCTGCATGAGCGTTACGTTTCCGTGCGTTGGCGCCAGGTGCTCGGGTCGACTATGCATTGCGTCGCGGGCGACGGCGTCGGAATTCTGGCCGGAGCCGCGATTGCCTCGCTCCTGACATTGCCTTATTTCATCGACATCGGGCTGGAGTATGTACTCGGGTTCGGGTTCGGCTGGACGATCTTTCAGGCGCTTTTCATGCGTGGCACAAGCGGCGGCTCCTATCGCCGATCTCTCGCCCGCACGGTCATTCCCGAATTCCTTTCCATGAACCTGTTGATGACCGGGATGGTCTCGATCGCAGCCATCGGGCGGGCGCTGATCGCTGAACGCTTGAGCCCGGTGACGCCCGATTTCTGGTTCGTCATGAGCATGGCGCTGCTGACTGGCTTCGCTGTCGCCTTTCCGATCAACTGGTGGCTGGTGGCCAAAGGGCTCAAGCATGGAATGATGACCGTGCGAACAGGCGCATCCTCCGAGGAACATCACAACAGGATCGACTTCGCGCCTGCGACAGGCGGTAGCCGGGCGCCGGGGATGGGCGCATCTCATGGCCATGAGGCCGGTCATGGATTGCCTCCGTCGCCGGGGCAAATCGCCGGCATGGCCGCATTATCCGTTACGGCGTTCGGCCTGGCGATCTGGTTCACGTTGGCACTTGGCGGCGGTTAGCGCCCAGATGTAAATGGTCAACTGAAGGCGCTGGGTGATCCGAAAGCATCCGTCGCCGATGATACGAGCCACGCGGAGAGTGCGGCGCCGAGCCTGACGATCAAGGAACGTCCTGTCCTGGCGCAACCCTCAGTCCGCCAGCTATTTCGCGAGCCGCAGGATCAATCCGGCCAACGTCCTGGCCTCCTCCGGCGTCGCCAGTCCTGCCGGCATCGGCGGGTAGCCGGGCCACCGGCCGGCGATCCCATTGCCGATCGCGTTCGCCAGTTCGGTCTTGCCGTTCCGCTGCCCGACGAACCGGCGAGCAACGTCGCCGAAGGCCGGGCCTGCGCCGCTCCCCGAAAGCGAGTGGCAACTCATGCAGGACAATCGATTGGATCGGACATAGGACGTCAACCGGTCCCAGGCCGGATCGGAGAGAGTGCCCTGACCGGGTTCCGGGCTGCTTCGGCCCTGACCCCCCATCATTCCCGACCCGTTGCCACCCATCATCCCCGGCCCCATGCCTTGGGCCCATACCTGGCTCCCGATCGCCACGCCAAGCACGACGCCGAGCGCGAGCCGCGTCACCACGTTCACCGAAAGACGTGTCGAAGCCATCGTCATCAGAACCTCCCGTGTCGTCGAAATAAGGCCCCGACGCGCCACCCCGGCGGGATGCAATCGCGGCTGCGGCCGCCCGGGAGATCGCGAAGGAGCATGATGTGGTGCCGCCTCACCCTGGATTTCGCTGTCAGGCGGCGCCGTTGGCCAGCAGCCACGCGGCGATGCGCGGCCAGGTTTCAGCCAGGGTCCGGGTGCCCATGAACAACCCGATATGCCCGCCGGGGACCAGAAGCTGCTCGATCTGCGCGGCCGGCGTGCCGACCAGGCCCGCGGCAGCGAACACCTGCTCCTTGGTCGTGATGTCGTCCGCCTCGCCGGCCAGAAGATACAGCGGACAACGGATGTCGCGCAGCGCGATCCTTCGCCCGAGTGCGATGAAATGGCCGAGCGCGAGCCGGTTCTCCCGGAACAGGAGAGTGATGGCCTGGAGATAGTACCGCCCCGGCAGATCGATCGGGTTCTCGTACCACCGCTCGAAGGCTTCGGTCCGCTTGAGGTACTTCGGGTCCTCGACATGTTCGTAGAGATCGACGAATTTCCCCAGATACTGCTCGCCCGGATGCATGTTCTTCCAGCCTGCGAGCATGGTCTGTCCCCGCATCAGCCCGCCGCCGGCCTCCACCATCTCGGTATAGAAGGAGGTCGGCAGGTCATGGACCATGCGCTTCAGCGGACCGTGGCCGGCATGTGTGTCGATGGGCGAGCCGGCCAGGACGAGGGCGTGCACCTTACCGGGAAACCGGGCGGCATACATCGCTGACATCCAGCCGCCCTGGCACAGCCCGACCAGGATCGCCTCGCCGCCTTGTTCATCGACGACAACGTTGAGCTCGGCCAGGTATTTGTCGATGTCGAAGTATTTCATCCCCTCGGTGGCAGGCTTCCAGTCGGTCACCAATACCCGGCCGATGCCACCTGCCTGCAACGTCTCCACCAGGCTCTGTCCCTTGGCGTAATCGGCGATGGTGGCACTGTGCCCAGCGTACGGCGCATCGATCAGCACCGGAACCCCACCCGCCGCGATGGCGGTGTCGGGCGCGAAGTCACGCAGCCTCATGGTGTCGAGATCAAGCGGGACATGGTTGGGAGTGGCCCAGTCGGGCGGCCTGGGTGCGGCCATCTCCTCCGCTTCGGCCACGAATTTTACGTTGTCCGCAAACATCTTGAGCCCTTCCTCCTCCAGCTCGATGCCGGCGGCGAACGGCCAAAGCAACGGCACGCTGTGCTCGTGGCGCGGCTTGTGGCCGGAAGGCGGGACGACGGTCATGCCGGTTTCCCCCGCCCGGCGGTCCCGCCGCCTTCGTCCGGTTCCGCCGCCGCCGGCCGTGCATAGCGGACTGGATCGGCGACGAACGTTCGGTGGCACTGGTCCGAGCAGAAGAAAAACATGCGCCCCTGCCATGTCTCACTGCCCGCCGCCTTCGCGCTGTCGAGCTTCATGCCGCAAACCGGATCGGTCGTCATCATCTGCGCCTCCTTCGGAGTCAGTGGAATGCCATGCCCTCGATGTGCAGGCCGGCATCGACGTAGAGCACGCCGCCAGTCACCGCGCTGGCGTAGTCGCTCACCAGGGTCAGCGCGGTGCGGCCGACTTCGCAGGACTCCACCTGGCGGTGCAGCGGAGCGGCGCGCACGCTTGCGTTGATCAGCTCGTCAAAATGCGCGATCCCCGAGGCGGCGCGGGTCCGCACCGCGCCGGCGGAGATCGCATTCACCCGGATGTTCTTGCCGCCCAGCTCGTGTGCCAGGTAGCGGACCGAAGATTCCAGGGCAGCCTTCACCGGGCCCATGACATTGTAGTGATCCACCACCTTGTCGGCACCGTAATAGGTCAGCGTGGTCAGGCTGCCGCCCTTGTCCATCAGGGGCTCGGCGAGGTGCGCCATGCGAATGAAGGAATGGCAGGAGATCAGCATGGATTCGGCGAAACCTTCGGCCGAGCAATCGGTCAGCCGGCCTTGCAGGTCTTCCTTGCGCGCCCAGGCGATCGCGTGGAACAGGAAGTCGAGTCGTCCCCAGGTGCTGCGGATGGCGGCGAACACGGCCTCCAGCTCACCCGCGGTACCCACGTTGCACGGCAGGAATATCGGCGCAGCGATCTCGCGGGCCAGCGGCTCGACATGGGGCTTCGCCTTGTCGTTTAGATAGGTGATCGCTAGTTCCGCCCCGGCGTTGCGGAAATGCTGCGCCGCGGCCCAGGCCAGGCTGTGCTCGTTGGCGATGCCGACCACCAGCCCCTTGCGGCCGGTCAGGTCCAGAACTTCCATCTCTCGTCTCCTGAGGGCGTCATGCGTGCTCCGCCTGGCAGGCGCACCAGACGCAGTGACAGTCGTGATGGTCGCAGCTCGGGTCGCGCAGCGGCCGGCGGTAGCGCCAGCGGGCCAGCGGAAACAGCAGCCGGCTCAGCCGCCCAGGCTGATAGAACCGGCGCAGTACCGTTCCGGCGTCGCCCCCCGCCAGTCGGTCGATTGCCATCCGCGCGCCGTGCTCGCCGAGGGTGTTGAGCAGCAGGCGGTTCACGATACCGGCGCGGAGTTGCGGACGCAGCTCCCGCCGCCAGAGCGTCTCGTAGCTCACGCCTTCCAGCAGGCTGCGTCCCACCAGCACGCCCGAGCGCAGCGCGTAGCGCAGGCCGAACCCTGCCAGCGCATCCTGGAACCCCGCCTGTTCGCCGATTACCGGATGTCCGCCCTGCGTGGCGTGGCGCGGCAGACGGACATTGACGAAGCCTCCGAGCGGGTGTGGCTCCCGCATCACCAGGCCGGTTTTGTCCTGGAAGAACGCCAAGGTACGCTGCAGATATTCCGCCTGCCGCTTGAATTCGCTGAACAGGCAGGTAGCGAGCGTGCCGCGTCCGCCATGCACCAGCAGATAGGCGTAGCCGAGGGGCGCCAGGCGGTTGCCGAGCGCGAGCCAGTCGCCGTCTTCCATGTCGGTTTCGAACACGTAGCCGACGGCGATCGCGCCGGCGACCCGCGGCCCCCCGGCCAGTACGCCCGGGCCGTCGAGGTGCTGGACCCGGTCACCGAAGCGAATTTCCGCCCCCGCGCGACGCGCCTGGTCGCGGAGCGACGCATCGAGAGTCCCCTGGCTGCTGCCGCGGCGGATGGCGTAATAGAGCGGACGGGCGCTTCGCACCCGGTGCGCCGTGCCGGCCGGGTCGAACACGGTGCCTTCCCGCACGGCGTGCGCATCGAAGTCGGCGGCAATGCCGAAGCCCCATAGCTCGTCGAGTACGTCGCGCGGATCGCTCCAGTTCTCCAGACCCTGGAAATCGTCATGGAAGCGATGACCGACAGTGCCGTGCCACTCGCGCACGACAACCGCGCGACCCGCGCGCGCCAGGGCGATGGCCGCCGCCAGCCCCGCGGGCCCGGCCCCGACGATCGTGACGGGCGTTGCGGACACGGTGGTGCTCATGTCTCGAGAACGTAGGTGCCGGGGCCATCGCCGAGCGGTGTGTAGCCACGCTCCGGCGCCCCCATCGGGGGCGGCGCGGCGGTGGGCGCGCCGGAATGATCCGCCAGCCATTCCTCCCAGCACGGCCACCAGGAGCCGGGCATCTCGACCGCGCGCGCCTGCCAGGCGTCGGGATCGATATAGGGTTCGCTTTCCCGGTGGGTGGCGATCTGGTGGTGCCGGTGCGGGTTGCCCGGCGGATTGACGATGCCCGCATTGTGGCCGCCGTTCGACAGCACGAACGTCACGTCTGCGTCCGTGAGCATCTGGATCTTGTACACCGAGCGCCAGGGCGCGACGTGGTCGGTGATCGTGCTCACGGCAAACAGCGGCACGTGGATATCTCGCAGCGACACCGGCCGGCCGCCAACCTGGTAGCGCCCCTCGGCCAGATCGTTGTTCAGGAACAGCGCGCGCAGATACTCCGAATGCATCCGCGCCGGCATCCGTGTGGTATCGGCGTTCCACGCCATCAGGTCGATCATCGGCGCCCGCTCGCCGAGCAGGTAGCCGCGCACCATCGCCGACCAGATCAGGTCGTTCGAGCGCAGCAGCTGGAACGCGCCGGCCATCTGCCGCGCGTCCAGATAGCCCTGCTCGGCCATCATGTGTTCAAGGAAGCGGACCTGGTCCTCGTCGATGAACAGGGTCAGCTCGCCCGCTTCGGTGAAATCGGTCTGCGCCGCGAACAGGGTGATGCCGGCGAGCCGCCGATCTCCGTCGCGCCCCATCGCCGCGGCGGCGATGGCGAGCAAGGTGCCGCCCAGGCAATAGCCCGCCACCTGCACCGGGACGTCGGGCACGATCGCGCACACGGCGTCGAGCGCCGCCATCACGCCGAGCCGGAGATACTCTTCCATCCCAAGCGCGCTCTCCGCGCTGCCCGGGTTCTTCCATGACATGACGAACACGGTGTGGCCCTGGGCGACCAGCCAGCCGATCAGCGAGTTCCGGGCCGAGAGATCTAGGATGTAGTATTTCATGATCCAGGCCGGCACGATCAGGATCGGCTCCGGCCGCACCGTCTCGGTCGCCGGCGCGTATTGGATCAGTTCGATCAGCCGGTTGCGCAGCACCACCTCGCCGGGTGTGACCGCGAGGTTGCGGCCGACCGCGAATTCCTCCGCCCCCACGGGCGGCTGGCCGGCCGTCTGGCGGCGCAGGTCCTCCATCGCGTGTGACGCGCCGCGGGCGAAGTTCAGCCCGCCCTCGCGCAGGGTGGCGGCGATCACCTCGGGGTTGGTCAAGGGGAAATTGGTGGGCGCGGCCATGTCGAGCATCTGGCGCACCGCAAAGCTGACGATGTCGGTGTGATGGCGGCCGACGCCGGGCACCCCGGTGGTCGCCTTGCGCCACCAGGCCTCGGTGGCAAGGAAGCTGTGCGCAAGCAGATCGAACGGCCAGCTTTGCCAGGCCGCGCCGGCGAAGCGCCGATCCTCGGACGGCGGGCTCGGCGCGGCGGCTCCGGCCAGACATTGCGCCGACGCCCCGCCGGCAACTGCCAGCTCGTGCCATGAGCGCCCCGCCGCGAGTGCGAGCGCGATCTGTTTGTCGGGCGAGAGCGCCAGATGCTCCGACCAGTCGACGAAGGCCAGCCGCAAGGCGAGCGGCGACAGCCCTCCGGTCAGTCGCGCCAACGCGGCGTGGAACGGCTGATCGAGGCTCCAGGGTGAGGTTGCACCCGGCACGAGCGAGTCGGGTGCGCCCGTCATCGTTCGAACTTGACGGCGAAATAGTTGAACAGCGGCGCGAAGATCAGTGCGATGTACCAGCCGTACGCGAGACTGTCGATCAGACCGATCAGCAGGCTGCCCCAGCTCAGCCAGGTGAAGCCAGGCAGGAGACGTAACCAATTATGGTACATCGCCAGTCCCGGGAACAGCAGGTCGTAGCCGACGCAAAGCAGGAAGGTGATGGCGAAGAACAGGCTGAGCGCGAGACCGAGCGGCACCAGCGGCAGTCGGGGGGCGCGGCGGATCCGGGCGGTGAACTCGGCGGCCATGATCGTGCCGCGAACAGGATCAGCCATGGGTGTGGGCCTCCTCGTGGCCGGAAGCGGGCGGGGTTTGCCCCAGATAGGCGGCGGGATTTGCTTCGAAGGCGTCGCGATGCTCGGCGGAGCAGAAGTAGTAGGCGATCCCGCGATAGACGGAGCTTTTCGCCGTGGCCGTCGCCACCTGCATGCCGCAGACCGGGTCGATCGCAGTCTCGTCCGCATGCCCCATCGGGCCGCCGCCGGGGGGGGGGCTGCCGTGGTCGCGGCCGTCGTCGTGATGCCCGTGACCCATGACGTGCCCGCCGCAGCCGCCGCGCATCATCATGAAGAAAAACAGCGCGATCAGGCCAAACCAGAGGAGAGAGGAAAACATGGCTATGAACTCGCGCTGCCCTGCTCAGCAGCCGTGCCGACGATGTGGTCGGTCCTGCGACGTGCCCGCCGCTGCAAGTTCCCGTCCCGCTCCCGGAGTTGCCGCCAGGTACTTGTCCGGGTCGCGCTCGAACGCATCGCGGTTCTCACGGCTTTCAAAATAATAGGCCTGACCACGAAAGACGGTCGAAGCCGCCGTATCGCCCGGCGTCACGGCATGCCCGCTGACCGCGTCGAATGCGGCGCCGGGGCCAGGGCCGGAGTCCCGGTCCATCGCGGGGGCATCGTTGCCGGCCCCATGGCTGCGGCCCGATCCGTGACCCCCGCCGCACCCTCCCATCCCGCCCATGCCGTGCATGCGGGTCATCAGGAAGAAGCCGCCGATCGCAACCACGATCCAGATCCAGTTCTGCGTCAGCCATGTCATGGTAACCTCCAATTACCCCCCATGGGTAATAATCGACCCGGGGCGGCGGATGAGCATTGATCCAGATCAAAGATCCGACGCGGCTGGCGCGCTCTGACCACCGGCGGCCTCCCGCGCGGCGATGTAGTCCCGCGTGAGAGGCACCACGTCGATGCGCTTGCTCATCTGGATCTGGAACACCACCAAGCCATTGTGGCGGAACGCCGCCTCGCACCCCGCGAGGTAGAACTCCCACATCCGGCAGAAGCGCTCGTCGTAGAGCGCGGCCACGCGGTCACGGTGTTCCATGAAGCGCCGCCGCCACTCCTTCAGCGTCTCCGCGTAGTGCAGGCGCAGCACTTCGATGTCGGTGATGATGAGGCCGGTGCGCTCGATGACCGGCACGATCTCCGAAAGCGCGGGCGTGTAACCACCGGGGAAGATGTATTTCTCGATCCATGGGTCGGCCACGCCGGGTCCGTCGACGCTGCCGATGGTGTGAACCAGGGCGATGCCGTCATCGGCGAGCAGGTCGTGAATGCGTGTGAAGTATTCGCGATAGTGACCGACCCCGACATGCTCGAACATGCCCACCGAGACGATCCGGTCGTACCGGCCGGTCGCGTGCCGATAATCCTTCAGCGCGAACCGTACCCGGTCGGACAGGCCGGCCGCCGCGGCGCGTTGCTGCGCATAGGCGTGCTGCTCGGTCGATAGGGTGATCCCAGTCACATCGACGTCGGCCGCGGTTGCCAGATCGAGGGCCAGTCCACCCCATCCCGAGCCGATGTCCAGCACACGCTGGCCGGGGGACAGCAGCAGCTTCGCCGCGAGATGGCGCTTCTTCTGATCCTGCGCACGCTCAAGAGAGTCGTCCGGAGATTTGTAGTAGGCGCAGGAGTATTGCCGATCCGCATCGAGGAACATCTGATAGAGCGTGTCCGACAGATCGTAGTGGTGCGCGACATTCGCGCGCGCTCTCGACATCGTGTTGTCCTGCGCCACGCGCCGCCAGAGGCGGCGCGCCAACACCCGCAGGCGCTGCAGGCGAGTTCCGCGGCTCCGGCCGATGTTGGCGAGACACAGGTCCAGCAGGTCGTAGATGGTCCCATGTTCGACGACGAGCGTGCCGTCCATATAGGCCTCGCCGACCGCCAGATCGCAATTCAGGGCCAAGCGGCGCACGACGGCGTAGGTGGTGATGCGGATGGTAACCGAGGGGGCGCCCGACCCGAAGTCGCGGACGCTCCCCTTCGGATCAATGACCCGGAGATGACCCTGGCGAACGATCCGGCGCAGCAAACCCCGCAGGAGAAAGACACTCAATCCCGGCCCCGCATGCGGTGTCTGCCCGCGGGGTCGCGGCTGCGAGGTCGGTGTCCTATGCGGCCTGTCCGGCAGCGCGCGGCGCGGATCTGAAGACTCGCGTGAGAAAATCAAGGTCTGGTCCATCAGATCCTCCTCATGATCGGACCGGAGGCGATCAAGCCGCCACACGTGCCGGCGCGGGCTTTCGCGCCGGGACTACGCGCGCCGGCTGCGGGTTGCCGGCGGTGCTCCCCGTCGGCATCGCGGGAGCCGCCTCCGTGAGCGAACGCCGCAGGCCCTGGTGCAGACGGCCGAACGCTTCGACCTGACTGTCGGTGGCGCGCAGACACAGCATCCAGGTCCAGCTGATCTGCCGCCAGGCGGCAGTCGTCGATGGTGGCGTCGTTTTGGCTTCGGGCACGACCCGCTCTCCTGTCCCCGGTTCTCGCGTGCGCGTCAGGCACGCACGATCAAAGGACGCCGATCCCCCTCAACCCTTACGCTCGGCCTTCCGTTTGCCGAGGCGCGCCTGCACCTGCTTCGCCTCCTCGCACCGGCAGTCGAGAAAACCATGCACCGGGCAAGTGAGGCACATCTCTTCCAGCCGCCGGCGTAGCGCCTGCCGTGCGCGATGCAGCCGCACGGCCAGGGTGTCGAGGCTGATCCCCAGGTTGCGCGCTGCGCGCGCCCGCGGTTCGCCCAGCAGATCGACCCGTCGGACCAGGTCCGCATAAGCCGGCCGCACGGTGGGCAACAGCGCGTGGAGGCAGGCGCAGGCTGCTTCCACGGCTTCCTGCTCCGGCGCTACGGTCAGC
>JAJZVE010000100.1 GCA_021845835.1 Pseudomonadota bacterium
GACGCGGTGTTCGGCGCCGGCCTCGCGCGCGACGTGGCGGCGCCGGTCGCCGACGTGCTGCGCGCGGCGGCACGGATCGTCGCCATCGACGTGCCGAGCGGCCTCGACGGCGCCACCGGCGGCGTGCGCGGCTTCGCGCCCCGCGCCGAGGTGACGGTGACGTTCTTCCGCCGCAAGCCCGGACATCTGCTGCTGCCCGGCCGCCTGCTGTGCGGCGACACGGTGCTGGCCGATATCGGCCTGCCCGACGCGGCCCTCGCTGCCGCGCGGCCGCGCACGTTCCACAACCTGCCGGGGCTGTGGACGCTGCCGGCGCCCGTGCCGGAAAGCCACAAATACACGCGCGGGCACGTCACCGTGCTCGGCGGCGCGGCCATGACCGGGGCGGCGCGGCTGGCGGCGATGGCGGCGCGGCGCGGCGGCGCCGGCATGGTGACGATCGCGGCCGCGGCGGGCGGCGATCTCTATCGCGCCGGCGAACCCGGCACGATCGTCGATGCCCGCCCGCTCGCCGGGCTGCTGCAGGATGCGCGCCGCAATGCCTGGGTGTGCGGCCCCGGCCTCGGCCTCGATGCCGCCCGCGCGGCGCTGCCGGCGCTGCTCGGCTCCGGGCGGCAGGTGGTCGTCGATGCCGACGCGCTCGCCGCCTGCGCCGATGCGCCCGAGCGGCTGCGCGGCGCCGCGGTGCTGACACCGCATGCGGGCGAGTTTTCCCGGGTGTTCGGGCCGGTCGGCGCCGATCGGCTGCACGCCGCCCGCGCCGCCGCCGCGCTGACCGGCGCCGTGGTGCTGCTGAAGGGCGCGGACACCGTCATCGCCGCGCCGGACGGCCGCGCGGCGATCAACGATTCCGCCCCGCCCTGGCTCGCGACGGCCGGCAGTGGCGACACGCTGGCCGGGCTGATCGCGGCGCTGCTGGCGCAGGGCATGGCGCCCTGGCACGCCGCCTGCGCCGCCGCCTGGCTGCACGGCCGCGCCGCCGAGCATGCCGGCCGGCACCTGATCGCCGAGGATCTCGCCCCCGCCCTGCCGCTTGCTTTCAAGGACGCCACGTCATGAGCGAAGTCGCCAGCACCGGCCTGTTCGATCGCGCCTTGCGCCGCATCACCGGCGTCTGGCGCGACATGGCGCAATCCGTCGCGCGCGAGGAGGACGACAGCCTCGATGCGCAGATGCGCGCCTGCCTCGCCGGCCGCGGCGGCGAAGTCAGCGCGCGCAACCGCGCCGCCAAGCTGGCGCAGACCTACCTCACGCTGGACCTCGCCGGCCGCCGCGCCTTCCTGGTCACGCTCGCCGGCTTCGATTCCGACGCCGACGCGGTCACCGCCGCCTTCGCGGCGGTGCGGGAGGCCGCCGACCCGGCCGCGCGCGCCACCGCCAAGGCGCGGCTGCGCCGGGTGCTGGAACCGCCGCGCGCGCGACTGCTGACGCAGTTCACGGCGATCCCGGACGGCATGAAATTCCTGGTCGATCTGCGCGCCGAACTGCGCGCCATGATGAACAGCGACCCGCTGCTCGCAGCCCTGGAGGGCGATCTGCGGTCGCTGCTGGCCAGTTGGTTCGACGTGGGCTTCCTCGACCTGCGCGCGATCGACTGGAACAGCCCGGCGGCTTTGCTGGAAAAGCTCGCCGGCTACGAGGCGGTGCATGGCGTGCGGTCATGGCGCGACCTGAAGAACCGGCTCGATTCGGACCGCCGCTGCTACGCCTTCTTCCACCCGCGCATGCCGGGCGAGCCGCTGATCTTCGTCGAGGTTGCGCTGGTGCGGGGTCTTGCCGACAGCGTGCAGACGCTGCTTGATCCGAAGGCCCCGCTGGTCAACCCGCGCGAGGCCGACACCGCGATCTTCTATTCCATCAGCAATTGCCAGAGCGGGCTGGCCGGCATCAGCTTCGGCAATTTCCTGATCAAGCGCGTGGTCGATCTGCTGTCCGCCGAGCTGCGCAACCTGAAGCACTTCGCCACGCTCTCGCCGGTGCCGGGATTCCGCCGCTGGCTGGATGCGCGACTGGTGGCAGGACCGGGCGATCTGCTGAGCGAGGAAGAAGCCTCCGCGCTGCGTACCGCGACGCCGCCGGAGGGGCCGGCGCCGGAAACCGGCGAGGCGGCGCTGGCGGCGATCCTGGCCGCGCGCGGCTGGTGGCGCGAGGGCGCGATGCGCCGCGCCGCCGAGCCGGTGCTGCTGCGGCTGTGCGCGCGCTATCTGCTGGCCGAGGGAAACGGCAAGCGCGCGCTCGATCCGGTGGCGCATTTCCACCTGACCAACGGCGCGCGGCTGGAGCGCATCGTGCCGCTGGCCGATGTCTCGGAAAAAGGCTTCAAGGAAAGTGCCGGGATCATGGTGAACTATCTGTACGATCCGGCCCGGATAGAGGACTATCACGAAGACTACGCCGGCGAAGGCAAGCGCAACGCCGCCACGTCCGTCCGCCGCCTTGCGCGCGGATGGACCTGACGCGAGGCTGCAGGGGGGAAGCGAATGGACACGCAGGTTGCGACCGGACTGCCGGGCCTGAGCGCGGAGCGGCGTGCCGCGCTGCTGCGCGAGATCGAGCGCAAGCTGCTGTGGCTCTCGGCCTGGACGGTGCATCACGCCAACCACATCCGCCCCAACCGCGACGGGCTGAAGGTGGGCGGGCATCAGGCGTCCTGCGCCTCCGTCATCTCCATCATGGCAGCGCTGTATTTCTCGGTGCTGCGCCCGCAGGACCGCGTCGCGGTCAAGCCGCACGCGAGCCCGGTGTTCCACGCCGTCAACTACCTGTTCGGCCGCCAGACGCGCGAGAAGATGGCGGCGCTGCGCCGGTTCGGCGGCGCGCAGTCCTACCCGAGCCGTACCAAGGACGGGCCGGAGGTGGATTTCTCCACCGGCTCGGTCGGCCTCGGCGTCGCCATGACGAGTTTCTCCGCGCTGATGGCCGACTACGTGCGGCTGCACAAGCTTGCCGCGGCGGAGCTGCCGGCGGGCCGCCACATCGCCATCGCCGGCGATGCGGAACTCGATGAAGGCAACATCTACGAGGCGCTGCTGGAAGGCTGGAAGCACGACGTCCGCAACGTCTGGTGGATCATCGACTACAATCGCCAGAGCCTCGACAGCGTGGTGCCGGACCGGCTGTTCGGCCGCATCGAGGGACTGTTCCGTGACATGGGCTGGAACGTCGTGACGATGAAATACGGCCGCAAGCTGCAGGCGGCGTTCGCGCGCGACGGCGGTGACGCGCTGCGGCGCTGGATCGACGACTGCCCGAACAGCCTCTATTCGGCGCTCACTTTCCAGGGCGGGGCGGCGTGGCGGCAGGCGGTGCTGGCCGATCTCGGCCGCTCGCAGGGCGTGCGCGCGATCCTCGATCCGCTCGACGACGACGGGGTGGCGGCGCTGATGACCAATCTCGGCGGCCACGACATCGAGACCATCATCGACACGCTGAACGAAGCGGCGGCGGACGGCGACCAGCCGACCTGTTTCATCGCCTACACGATCAAGGGCATGGGCCTGCCCTTCGCCGGCCACAAGGACAACCACGCCGGCCTGATGACGAAGGAACAGATGGAGCTGTTCCGCACCGCCATGCATATCCGCCCCGGCCACGAATGGGACCGCTTCGAGGGGCTGCAGGCGAGCGCGGAAGAAATGCAATCGCTGATCGACTCGGTGGCGTTCGCGCAGCCGCTGACGCCGGCGGGCCGCGCGCTGACCGCGCCGGTGGTGCCGGTGCCCGCGGTGCTGCCGGCGCCGCAGGCCGCCGGGCGAAAGCTGTCCACGCAATCCGGGTTCGGCGATATCCTGGCCGAGATCGGCCGCGGCCAGGGCGAGTTGCGGGAACTCGCCGCGCATGTCGTGACCACCAGCCCCGACGTGGCCGTCTCGACCAATCTGGGGCCGTGGGTGAACCGGCGCGGCGTGTTCGACCGGCACACCCGCAACGACGTGTTCCGCGACGCCAAGCTTGCCAGCGCGCAGCGCTGGGGCATGACGCCGCAGGGCCAGCACATCGAGCTCGGCATCGCCGAGCAGAACCTGTTTCTGCTGCTGGGCGCGGCGGGGTTGTCGCATGCGCTGCACGGCGCGCGGGTGCTGCCGGTCGGCACCGTCTATGACCCGTTCGTCAACCGCGGCCTCGATGCGCTGATCTATGCCTGCTACCAGGACGCGCGCTTCCTGCTGGTGTCCACGCCATCCGGGCTGACGCTGGCGCCGGAGGGCGGGCAGCACCAGAGCGTCAACACGCCGCTGATCGGCATGGCCGCCGACCGGCTGGCGTCCTACGAGCCGGCACATGTCGATGAGCTGGCGATCCTGCTGCGCCATGCCTTCGCGCACATGCAGGCGCCGGACGGTTCGGCGGTGTGGCTGCGGCTGTCCACGCGGCAGATCGAGCAGCCGGCGCGCACGCTCGACCCGGCTTCCGTGATCGGCGGCGCGCACTGGGCGGTGCCGCCGACGGCGGGGGCACGCATCGCGCTCGCCTATCAGGGCGCGGTCGCGCCGGAGGCCGAGGCGGCGTTTGCACTTTTGCGCGAGGAGGAGCCGGGCGCGGGGTTGCTCGCCATCACCAGCCCCGACCGGCTGCATGCCGGCTGGCTCGCGGCGCTGCGCGCGCGGCGCGAAGGCGAGCGCACGGCACGCAGCCATGTCGAGGCGATCCTGGCGCCGCTCGCGCCCGATGCAGCGCTGGTAACGGTGCTGGACGGGCATCCGGCCGCGCATGGCTGGCTGGGCGCGGTGCGCGGTCAGCGCGTAGTGCCGCTCGGGCCGGACCGCTTCGGCCAGAGCGGCGACATCCCGGACCTGTATCGCGAATACGGGCTGGATACCGACGCCGTGCTGGACGCCTGCGCGCAGGCGCTGCTCGGCTGAAATTCTGTCCGCGCGCCCGCGCGGCGGCGTAAAATGCCTGTTGCACCGGACGGATTTTCCACCGGTGCGGGAACAGGGGACGCGCCATGACAACGTACATCGCCCTCGTCAACTGGACCGACCAAGGCATCCGTTCGATCGCCGAGTCTCCCCGCCGCCTCGACGCCGCGAAGAAGCTGCTGGCGGACATGGGCGGACAGATGAAGAACTTCTACATGACCATGGGCGACCTCGACATGGTCGCCGTGATCGAGGCGCCCGACGATGCCGTCGCCGCGCGGTTCGCCCTGATGCTGTCACGGTCCGGAGCCGTGCGGACGCGGACGCTGAAAGCCTTCCCCGAGCCGGCCTATCGCGAAATCATCGCCTCGCTCGGCTGAAACGCCGGCGGTGCGGCCCCATGCGGTTGCATGCGGCCGCATCGCCTCTGCGCCGCGCAGGCCCGTCGGCACCGTAAAATCGTTCGCCGCCGCGCGCTGCGGCGGCGGTTCGACTTCTGTGTGCAGGCGGATCGTTCGGCGCCGCAGCGCAGCCGTCTGCTCAGCAGGGGTTTCCTCCGCGCGCCGGCTTGGCCATGCTGCGCGCCCGACCGCGTTTCCGGAAACTGCCATGTCCGCCACCGACCCCGCCCTGATGACCGCCGAGGAATTGCTCGGCCACTACGCCCGCCGCAGCCTCAGCCCCGTGGAGGTGCTGCAGGCCGTGACCGAGCGGGTGGCGCGGTTCAACCCCTCGATCAACGCCTTCGCCGTGATGACCCCGCAGGCGCTCGCCGCCGCGGGCGAGAGCGAGGCGCGCTGGCGCATCGGCCGCCCGCTCGGCGTGCTGGACGGCGTGCCGGTGACGGTGAAGGACCTGGTCGATCTCGCCGGCCACCCGACCCGCCGCGGCTCCCGCCTGACCGAGGCGACGCCGGCCGCCGACGATGCGCCGAGCGTCGCCGGGCTGAAGGCCGAGGGCGCGGTGGCGATCGGCAAGACCACCACCACCGAATTCGGCTGGAAGTCGCCGGGCGACTGCCCGCTGCACGGCATCACGCGCAACCCGTGGAATCCGGCGCACACGCCGGGCGGGTCATCGGCCGGCGCGGCGGCGGCGGCGGCGGCCGGGTTCGGGCCGCTGCATATCGGCACCGACGGCGGCGGCTCGATCCGCATCCCGGCGGCCTGGTCCGGCGTGGTCGGGCTGAAGCCCAGCTTCGGCCGCGTGCCGCAATGGCCGCACGGCGCCTTCGGCCACGTCGCGGTGCTCGGGCCGATCACGCGCAGCGTGCGCGACGCGGCGCTGATGCTGGGCGCGATGGCCCGGTTCGACCTGCGCGACCCGTACGCGCTGCCGGACCAGAAACGCGACTGGCGCGACGGCATCGAGGAAGGCGTCGCCGAGCTGCGGGTGGCGGTGCTGCGCCGACCGGGCTTCGATGCCCCCGTGGACCGGGAAGGCATCGCCGCGGTCGAGGATGCGGCACGCATGCTGATGGAGGCCGGCGCCGAGGTGGAGGAAGCCGATCCCGGCCTGCCCGACACGCGCGAGATTTTCGGCCGCATCTGGGGCGTCGCACTGGCGCGTCTGGTGCTGGCGTTCCCCGAGTCGCGCCGCCACATGCTCGATCGCGGATTGCTGGAGGTGGCGCAGGTCTTCGGCAGCGTTTCCGCGACCGAGTTCATCGACGGCGAGGCGTTGCGGCTGGAGGCTGCGCACGCCATGGCGCGCGTCCACCAGAAATACGACCTTGTGCTGTGTCCCACCGTGCCGACCGCGGCCCCGCTCGCCGATGCGCCGGTGACTGATCCGGTGCAGGCGCTGGCCGGCGCCTGGGCGCCCTGGACCTTTGCCTTCAACCTGACGCGCCAGCCGGCCATCGCCGTGCCGATGGGCTTCACCGCGAACGGCCTGCCGCGCTCGGTGCAGCTGGCCGCGGCACTCTACCGCGACGACCTGGTGCTGCGCGCGGCGCGCACGCTGGAAGTGGCGCAGCCGTTCCCGATGCCGGAACTGGAATGATGCCCGGCCCCTGACGGGGGTTCGTGCCGCTCGCAAGGCCAACGCGGCTTTCGGTTTGCGCCATAGCCGGATCGCATGTCGGCGCCACGGCGGGATGGTGACATCCGGCGGTGCATCCGGCTGCCTGTTACCGACCGCGCGGTCGGCCGGTTCGCCGTCGTGGGCGACGTCCGCCGCCCGCCCTCACCACGCAAATCTGTAGCGTTAAGTAACTTCAGATTTACCAAAAGGCGGGCCACGGGCCGCCGACAATGGCATTGCGATGGCGGAAATGCGAGCTTCCGGCTCAGCCGATGGGGGAATGCGGGTGCCGGCTCTCCGCCACCGAGCCGCGCTTGCCCCTCATGGCGCGCCGCGATCAGAAAACGTAATGACGGCGGTCTGCGCACGTCGACCCAAAGCGGCGCGGGCAGCCGTGTGACCCGGCAGCGCGAACGGCTATGCGCTCTCCGGCTCCCCCCGCAGCGCCAGCGCCCGCGCATACACCGCCCGCCGCGGCAGCCCGGTCGCGGCGCTGACCAGCGCCACCGCTTCCTTCACACGGTGCGATCCGAGGGCCGCGCGCAGCGCCGCGTCCAGCCCCGCCGCATCCGGTGTCTCCGCGGGTGCCGGGCCGACCAGCAGCGTCACTTCGCCGCGCGGCGGCGTCTGCCCGTACAGCGCCGCCAGCTCGGGCAGGCTGCCGCGCCGCACCTCCTGGTAGCGCTTGGTCAACTCGCGCGCGACCGCGCCCGGGCGGTCGCCGAACGCGGCGGCGAGGTCGGCCAGCGTCCCGGCCACCCGATGCGGCGCCTCATACCAGATCAGCGTCGCCGCGAGGCCGGCCCGCTCCGCGTCGCGCAGGCGGGCGAAGGCGGCGCGACGGGCGCCGGCGCGCGGCGGCGGGAAGCCCATCACCAGGAACGGCAGCGGCGGCAACCCCGACAGCACCAGCGCCAGCACCGCCGCATTCGCACCCGGCAGTGCCGCCACCGCCAGCCCCGCCGCGATCGCCGCCCGCACCAGCCGATAGCCGGGGTCGGACACCAGCGGCGTTCCCGCATCGGACACCAGCGCCACCCGCTTGCCCGCGCGCAGCAGCGCCAGCACCCCGGCGATGCGCGCATCCTCGTTGTGCTCGTGCAGCGCCGACAGCGAGCGTCCGGCGATGCCCAGCGCCGCCAGCAGCCGGGCGGTGACGCGCGTGTCCTCGCACAGCACCAGATCGGCCGCGCCGAGCGTCGCGCGCGCCCGATCTGTCATGTCCCCGATATTGCCGAGCGGCGTCGGAACCAGCACAAGACCCTCCGGCAGGCCAGGCGCATGCGGAGGCTGATCGGATGGTTCGTCGGACATTCTCGCTCCTCGCCGTCGCCCTGGCCCTGGCCGGTTGCGTGCAGGTCTCGGGGCCGGCCGGCGCACCCTCCGCCCTCGCCCCGGCCCCTGGCAATGCCGCAGTCGCTGCCGCAGGCACCGGCCCGGTCGCGCTGCTCGCCCCGCTCAGCGGCGCCAACGCCGAGCGCGGGCAGGTGCTGGTGCAGGCGGCGCAGCTCGCGCTCGCAGCCCCCGGTTCGCCGCGGCTCGATGTGCGCGACACCGGCTCGACGCCCGCCGGCGCGGCGGCGGCGGCGCGGGCGGCGCTGGCCAGCGGCGATGCGCTGATCCTCGGCCCGCTCACCGCCAGTGAGACGGCGGCCGTCGCCGCGCCGGCGCGGGCGGCGGGGGTGCCGGTGCTCGCCTTCACCAACGACCCGGCACAGGCGCAGCCGGGCGTCTGGACGCTCGGCATCACGCCGGGGCAGCAGGTGCGCCGGCTGGTCGGCGCCGTCGCCGGTCAGGGCAAGACCCACATCGCGGCGCTGCTGCCGCCGGGCGCGTTCGGCCAGGCGATGGCGAGCGCGCTGACCCAGGCGGCCAGCGCCGCCGGCCTGCCCTCGCCCGACATCCGCATCCACGATGGCACCAATGCCGGCATCCAGCGCACGCTGCGCGAGCTCTCCGACTACGCCAACCGGCGCGGGCCGATCGACGCGCAGATCAAGCAGGCGCGCGACAGGCACACCGCGGAGGGCCGCAAGGAAGCGGCGGAGCTGGCCAGGACGCCGATCCCGCCGCCGCCGTTCGACGTGCTGCTGCTGGCCGACAGCGGCGAGCGGCTGGCCTGGGCGGCGAGCTTCCTCGGCTATTACGACATCGACCCGCCGGCGGTGCAGGTGCTCGGCCCGGGGCTGTGGGCGAACCCGGCCGCGCGCGGCGGCGCGGAGCTGAACGGCGCCTGGTACGCGGCCCCGGACCCGGCGGCGCGCGCCAGCTTCGATGCCGACTATCAGGCGAAATTCGGCAGCCCGGCGCCGACGCTGGCCGACATGGCCTATGACGCCGCCGCCATCGCCCGCGTCATCGTGGCGTCCGGCGGCACCGGCACCGCCTCGCTCGCCCGGCCGGAAGGCTATGCCGGCGTGGACGGCATCCTGGCGCTGCGGCCGGACGGCACGGTGCGCCGCGGCCTCGCCGTGTTCGCGATCCATCGCGGCGGGGCGGCGGTGGTCGATCCGGCGCCGACCGCCTTCGCCGGCCCCGGCATCTGATGCGCGTCGGGCTGCTGCTCGGCACGGTCTCCGCGCTGGCTGCCACGCCCGTCCTGGCCCTGCTGCTGCTCGCCCTGACCGGCGCCGCCGCCGCCGGCCCGGCCATCGCGGCCATCGCGGCCGTGCTGGTGGCAAGCCTGCTGCTGGCGCTGCTGTTCGTGCGCGACATGGAACAGTTGGCCGAGGCGGTGCGCTCGGCGCTGGCGGAGAACAACCTCGCGCTCGGCCATGCCGTCGCGGCGGCGCGGCTGCCGCCGGTGCAGCGCATCGCGCGCGCGATCGAGCGGCTGGCGCGCACGCTCGCCAACCGGGCGGCGCAGGTCGGGCAGGCGCTGCGCGCGACCGAGACCATCATCGACCGGTTGCCCGATCCCTTGCTGGTGCTGGGCGAGGACCGCAGCATCCGCCGCGCCAACGCCGCCGCCCGCGCGGCCTTCGGCGGCGAGCTGCGCGCCGTGCTGCGTCACCCCGGCCTGCGCGCGGCGCTCGACGGCGCGTTCGCGCAGGGGGCGACGCAGTTCGCCGACCTCAGCCTGTTCGTGCCGGTGCCGCGCGAGGTGCAGGCGGCGGTACTGCCGCTCGATCCGCCGCTGGCCGATGGCGGGCGGGCGCTGCTGGTGCTGTCGGACCGCACGCGCGAGCGCGCGCTGGAGAAGATGCGCGCCGACTTCGTCGCCAATGTCAGCCACGAGCTGCGCACGCCGCTGGCCAGCCTGATCGGCTTCATCGACACGCTGCGCGGCCCGGCGGCCGACGACCGGCCGGCGCAGCAGCGGTTCCTGGCGATCATGGCCGAGCAGGGCGGCCGGATGAACCGGCTGATCGACGACCTGCTCAGCCTGTCGCGCATCGAACTCACCGAACACCAGCCGCCCTCCGGCCGCGTCGATGTCGCCGCGCTCACGCGCCGCATCGCCGCGAGCTTCGAGCCGCGGCTGGCCGACCGCCAGGTGCGACTCGACCTCGCCCTCGCCGCCGACCTGCCGCAGGTGGTGGCCGATGCCGACCAGATCGAGCAGGTGCTGCAGAACCTGGTGGACAACGCGGTCAAGTACGGCCGCGCCGGCGGCACGGTGCGGGTCGCCGCCGCACCGGCCGAGGCGGGGCGCTGGCCGGCGCGGCCGGGCGTGGTGGTCAGCGTGGCCGATGACGGGCCGGGCATCGCGCGCGAGCACATCCCGCGCCTGACCGAGCGGTTCTATCGCGTGGACAAGGGCCGCAGCCGCGCCGCCGGCGGCACCGGGCTGGGACTTGCCATCGTCAAGCACATCGTCAGCCGCCACCGCGGCCAGCTCGCCATCGACAGCGAGGAAGGCAACGGCGCGACCTTCCATGTCTGGCTGCCGGCGGCGCCACAGGGCCCGGGCGCGGGAACGTTTCCTTAACCAGCGCAGCCGACGATCGCGTGGCGCGAACCACGAGTC
>JAJZVE010000101.1 GCA_021845835.1 Pseudomonadota bacterium
GTGCGTCGGGCGGTAAACTCCACGATCACCCCCGGCGCCATCTCGAAACTGGCTCCGTCCAGGGCAAGCAGTACCTCAAGCTCGCCATCAGCCATAACTTAACATAACGCGTTAAGATAAGAGATTCAAGGGGCTATGAGCCGGTCGGGAGGCGTTCCTTCGGACCAGGTTCTAGGCTTTGCCCCAACCCGCTCAAGCGGCGGCCTGATCCCCCCACACTTCCTGATGCTCTCCGATTCCCGGGCGGTGATGTAATCCCGCGTGAGCGGCACGGCATCGACGGATCTTGCGAGCTGCAACTGGAACACCATCAGCCCGTCATGGCGGAAGCTCATCTCGCTGGCCGCCAGGTAGAACAACCACATCCGGCAGAACCGCTCCCCGTATTTCGCGCGGATCGGGCCGAGATTGGCGGTGAATCGCGCGCGCCAGTGCCGCAGGGTCTCGGCATAGTGCAGGCGCAGGATCTCGATATCCGTCACCCACAGGCCGGCGCGTTCGACCGCCGGCAGCACTTCCGACAGCGCGGGGACGTAGCCGCCGGGAAAGATGTATTTTCGGATCCAGGCGCTGGTCACGCCCGGGCCGTCCATCCGGCCGATGGAATGGATCACTGCCACCCCGTCCCCGGTCAGCAGGCCGGCGATCTTGTTGAAGAACGCCTGATAGTAGGGCGTTCCGACATGCTCGAACATGCCGACCGAGACGATCCGGTCGAACTGCCCCTTCAGCGCGCGATAATCCTCCAACGCGAAGCTGACCCGATGATCCAGTTCCGCGGCCTCGGCACGGCGCCGCGCGACGGCCAGTTGTTCCGCCGACAGGGTGATCCCGGTGACCTGGCCCTGCCCGGTGCGCGCCAGGGTCAGGGCGAGCCCGCCCCATCCGCAGCCGATATCCAGCACGCGCTGGCCTGGCTGGAGCAGCAGCTTCGTGGCGAGATGCACCTTCTTTGCCTCCTGCGCCTGCTCCAACGTCAGGTCCGGCGTCGGGAAATAGGCGCAGGAATACTGCCTGTCCGAATCGAGGAAGTTGAAATACAGCACATCCGAAAGATCGTAATGGGCCACCACATTGCGCCGCGCCCGCTCCCCGGAATTGGCTTGGTGCAACCGGTGCAGCAGCGCGCGCAGCCCCCGCGCGAGCAGGTTTCGCTGTGGTGGGCCGCCGGTATTGCGCAGGCCGATCTCGAGCAGATCCTCAAGCCGGCCCTGCTCGATGGTAAGCGCCCCGTCCATATACGTTTCCCCGACATAGAGATCGGGCCGGAATGCGATCTTCCAAGCGGTGCGGCGGTCCCGCAGCCGTACCACCACATCGAGATGCGGCGCATCGGACGGGACAGTGCCGAAGGCGCGCTCGCGCGTGCCGGGACCGAGCACCGTCAACCGTCCGATCCGGATCCGGCGAGACAATGTGCGTTCCAGCCATGTCCCGCCGCCGCGCGGCGCATTAGGCGTTGCCGTCATCCCCGTCCTCCCTGCGTGCGGTCTTTCCAGTGAGACTGATTGTCGCCTGATCGAGCCACATTTCGATCAGGCGGTGCTGCAATGCCATCAGGGAATCGATCCGATGCGCCATCCATTCGCCGCTGACCGCCACCGCTTCGGCCGGCGTGGCGCAGGCCATCAGCCGTTGTCCGATGTCCCGCTCCCCCTTACGCATGCGTTCCATCTGCTCGACCCAGCCGCGCACCGCTTCGTCGATGCGTTGCGTGACATCATCGCCGGGAGACGTGCCGGCGGCGGATGCACCGGGGCGGACCTTCCCGCTCAGGCTTTCAGAGTGTCTGACTGGCATGGCATCCCTCACAGCGCCTCTCATCGGCGCGCTTCCCCGGCCTGGTGAGCACTCCGCGGCGGCACGATGTGGCCTTGTGTCTCGCGGAGGCCACGCAGCGCGGACTCGATCCGGGAAAATTCGGCGACGACCGCATCACGCTCAGCCACGACCGCAGCTGCCGCACCGGCGGTACTGTCATGGCGCTGCCGCGCCGCCGTCATCGCGGTTCGACAGGCAGCGATCGCGCCATCGAGATCCGCGTCCAGCGCCGCGGCGAACCCGCCCATTGCCGCATCGACGCCCTGGCGCAACGACCAGCGCAGCGCCTCGACATTGCGCACGACCAGCGCCTTGGCCTCGGCGCGCAACCGGCCTTGCGCGCGCCGCCGGCGTGCGCCGGCCGGCAGCAGTCGTTCCACCCAGCCGGTGGAAATGCCCGCCAGGGTCTCCGTCCGTCCATCGGTGTGCCAGGCGGTAAGTCGCGGCAACTCGGCCGCACCCCTCGCCGGCGGCGCCACGAGGACCAGGTCCATCGCCGCCGCCGCGTTCTGGCGCACCGTCTCGATCAGCCGCGCGATCCGATCTTCATGCCGGTGCAGCGCACCCCACAGAGCATCCTGAACCGAGGCCGTGGCCGCGGCGACGGCGGGCACGAGACACTCAGGCACGAGCCCCGCCAAGCGCCGCCGCGCGGCGACGATGTCCTCCCCGGGACGCGGTAGGTCCGCCACTTCACGGTCCAGTTGCCGACTTAACTGCTCGCCGACAACGGCCGCGCGTTGTTCGATCAGCGCACGCAGCCGGGCACGGTCGCCGGCGATACGATCCGCGGCCTCGGTCCGCTCCGCCGCGAGATCGGCGATGCCGGCATCGAAGGCGGCGATGCGCTGCTCGAGCTCGGCCAGCGGCAGCCGACAGGCCGTGGCCGCGATCTCCGCGTCCAGCCGCAGCACAGCGACTAATTCGGCCGCCTTACCCGCGATCGCACCGGCCAGCAGGGCCGGCCCCTCGGTGGCGAGCAGCTCCAGTAATCCTTGTTCCAGTGCGGGCACGCCGCTCGCCACCAGCGCTGCCGGGTCGTCCTCTTCGCGGGCGCGCAGGGCCGCCCGAGCGGAGACCAGAAATATCTCCGTATCAGCCGGCAATCGGGCCTGGTCGGTGAGGGCCCGGCGGAGAAAACCCAGAGTGACATCGCGCTCCGCCGGTTCCTGCATATCGATCTTGTTGAGCACCACGACGATGCGCGCCGCCGTCGCCCGCACCTGGGCCAGGTAGGCAAGCTCCGCCTCGGTGATCGGCGGATCGGGGGAAACGACGAACAGCGCCAGATCGCACTCGGGCAGCGCCGCGATGGCGGCCTCGGTATTGCGGCGGAGGGTGGAGCCAATGCCGGGCGTATCCAGCAGCACCACCCCGCGCGCAAGCAGCGGCGCCGGCAGCCGCGCCTGCACTTGCCGCAGGCCAAGCCGGTTGGCCGGGTTTCCGTCTTCGGTGACCAAGGTGGCAAGTCCGGCGCGCAGACCATCCAGGTTAGGCGGCGCGCGTTCGATGCGCTTGCCGTCGAGAAATTCAAGTCGCAACCGCGGCGGGCCGGCGCTCAGCACGGTGGTGATGGCGGTCAGCGGCACCACGCCCATGGGCAGCACCGGGATGCCGAGCAGGGCATTGAGCAGCGAGCTCTTGCCGCGTTTGAACTGCCCTACCACCGCGACCTGCAGCCGCGCGGCGGCAAGCCGGACGGCCAGCACCCGCAGGCGCTCGCGCGTCGCCGCCTGCGCGTCCGGCGGCTCCGGCTGACAGGCGAGCGCCTGCCCGATCAGGGCCGCAACTGCCTCCACCTGGGCGGGCATGCCCGCCTCCGCTGCCTCGGTCGTCATGGATGCGACCGCGTGTCAGGCGGCGTCGCTACGCAGCGGCAATAGCTGGCGCAACCGCTCAAGCGCCCGGTTCGCAAGCGCTGTATGGCGCGCAAGTCTCTCCCGTCGTGCCAGCACGGCTTCAAGCCACGCGACGCGTATCGCATCGATCCGCGGCTCGGCCCGTTCGCCACCGATGTCACACAGCCGGTCGAGCAGATCGATCGCCTTGTTCCAGTACCAGGCCGCGGTGTCGGCCTGTGACGCCGCCCGCGCGCCGCGTGTCAGCAGCTCCGCAGTGGCGGCGGCGATCTCTATCTGTAACTCGGGCACTTCGAATATGCCGTGCACGCCGCTGGTGGCGTCAAGCAGGTCGACCAGCGTCCGCGCCGCCTCTCGGACCTCCCGAAAACCATAGAGCCACGCGACGCCCTTCGAAACCGGACGAAAATCGGCGTGCATACGCGGCACGATCTCATCCCTCACGGCAGTGGCGAGAGCCTCCGCCCGTAAGGCATCGAGCCGGTCCCGGGTGCCGATGATCCGTGGCGCAAACGGTTTCAGGCGCTGCCGGAAGCTCGCCGGCATGCGGTCGTTGATCGGGATTGCAAAGCGGCGGATCACCGGTGAGGCGACACTGGGGCTGTCGCAATGGGCTTCGCCGGACAGCAACGCGGCGAACGACATGATACAAAGCTTGCCAAGCCGCGGATCGCCGATGCCTTTGACCAGCTCGACCCGCTGGTACAATTGCTCCAGTCGCAGATCTACCGTCATCGTTGTGCTCCAGGGTTCGGTGTCGTCGGGAGGGGAAGCCGCCCCGCGCGCGGCGGGCAGACGCGGCGACGCGCGCCGGGCCGACGAACGGCGCGGACGTGCCACAAACCGCGAGAAGGTGCCTCCAGCGTGGCGCCGGCGGCCCGGCCTGGTACGGACTGGAAAAGCCACGGCACGAGACCTCCCATCGCGTGGGCGCGACAGGGGTCATCAGCCTTGCGGCGGTTCACGGGGAACCCCATCCCCGGCGTGACGGACCCCACGGTGGCGCCGGATAACCGGCATCCGGAGACAATCACAACTGTGAGAGAATAGGCACCGGCGAGACGGCCCGCAAGTGTCACAGCCGAGGCATTCCGGGCGGTTGTCTCGCATCGCAACATCAGCGGGAACCCGCGCCAAGCGGCGTCTCGTCGGGCAAAACGCCAAGGCGCGCGGCAAGGCGGTCAAACACGCGGTGCCGCGCCTGCGTCTCCTGCGCGGGCGCAACAGTTTCCGCCTCTTTCAACAAGCTCCGCGCGAGACCGGCGTGCCGCATCAGGCACGCTTCGATATCGTAGCAGACCAGGATATCGGCCCGGTCCAGCGCCGCGATCAGACGGCGCGCGAGAGCGGGACGGTCGGTCGCGCCATGCGAGTCCAACTGCCAGCAGAGGGCCGCCGCCGCGATGTCGGGGTCGCCATCGTCGGCCAAATATTCCAGCGTGCCGGCTGGGGCCGCGCCGGGCTCGGCACCGATGTCGCGCAGCACCGCCAGGGCTGCCCGCCGCCGGCGGCGGCTGGTATCGGTTTCATTGTCGCGGTCCGGCGCCGGATCGGCGGCGGCACGCCATAACGCGGGGGTCGCGACGTCAGTCAGGCTGTGCAAGACGGTGATCGCCGATGGCCTTGCCACATCGTCGCCCAGCGCCCGGATCACGCAGGGCAAAGCTTCGGCCCGCCGGTGCGCGCCCAACCATTCGATCGCGCCTGGCAGCAGCCTTGTCTCGGCCAAATGTCGCAGCAGCGCCGGCAGGCGTGGATCGTCGGACTGCATCAGGGCGCGCGCGGCGCAGTCCAGCACCGATTCTGTCCCGACACGAGCCACCGGATCGGCGATCCGATGGGGTGCGGCCAGGAAATCGATCAGCACGTCCTCGGCTCCCAGCGCGGCCAGCGCCTCCACGGCGGCGCAGCGGGGGGCGGACAGTCCGCTCGGTTCGGGCGCGAACAGCATCGTCCGCAACGCAGGAACAGCGACCGGGCCACAGGCGATCGCTGCGAGCACGCCGCGATCGGTCCGCGCGAGCGCGCGCAGATCGGCGAGCGCCCGTTCCAGGGCGCTGCGGTCAGCTCGAAGATCCGGCGGCATCGGGTGCTGCTCCGTCAGGGGTGGCCAGATGACCGAACTCTTGCAGGACCGCGAGATACAGCTGCCGCTTGAAGCCCACGATCAAGTCCGGTACCCGCGCGGCCGGCGCCCAGCGCCAGTCCGAGAACTCGGAGTGCGGGGTGGCAAGATTGATCTCGGAGTCCCGGCCCCGAAAGCGCATCGCGAACCATTTCTGCTGCTGCCCACGCCAGCGTCCGCCCCAGACTTGGCCAACCAGATGCGCCGGCAATTCGTAGCGCATCCAGCTGCGGCTTTCAGCGATCACTGCAGCGTCGTCGGTGCCGATCTCTTCGCGCAACTCCCGTAGCGCGGCGTGCAATGGCGCCTCGCCCGGCTCGATCCCGCCCTGCGGCATTTGCCAGCCGTCCTGAACACGATTGAGACGCCGGGCGACGAAGACCTCACCTTGGCGATTGAGCAACATGATACCGGCCGCTGGGCGATAACGCCCCTCGGCGGCGGGCGTTTGGCTGACCGCGATGTCTTCGACGGGAAGAACTGGCTGTCCGAGCGCCTGCCGGCGACGGGCAATCTCGCGCAACTGAGCCGCGAATTGGTTGGTGTCAACGCGATCGGCGGCCATAACCGCGCGCACCAAAGGGTCGGCAAGCATGGCCTCTATCGGATCATTGGGAGGGGTTTCAGCCGAGTCTTTTGCCATCTTCCTGCCTCTTCGTGAGCGCCTAGGCGCTCACGTGTTTTACGACAGGGGTCATCGGCCATATGGCGGTTACACGGGGAACCCCATCCCCACGTTTCTCTCGTTTCTCTCTGGATGATATGGCGCCGATCACGAGATTGCAACGCCAATCGCGCCGCCATGATTGATTTGCCGCAGGCGAGCCGAGGCTTTTTCGCGCGGCGTCGTTGTCGCGCCCATCGCCTCGGTTTGGCCATTTCGCTCGACTCCAGCGATCAAAATCCGAAGATAACGCCGCGTTGGGGTGAACCCCGCAAGGCGTGCGAGGCGCGGATGCCATGGGTCAAGAGGATGGTCAGACATCGATCGCCTGGGGTGAGAGCCATCCGGCTACCTGCGCGGCGTTCGCCATAGCGCGTCGGCTGGAGGTCGAAATCGCAGACCGAGCATCATCATGTGCGGCGCGGCGGTTGGGATTTTGGATTTGCTGACCCAACCGGGTGCGCTTGCCGGATCGCGCGATTCGTGACCGGCGTCGTTGCGCGATACCGTCATCGCGGTCACTCGGGTTCCCACGGGCGAGACGCTCTCTGCCCAGTCCGAGACGCTTTCCGGCGCATGTCGCGCATTCCAGGGCACCGTAGCGACGCCGCGACCAGGCGGACCGCCAATTCCGACAGGTTGAAGACGGAATGGGCGCGCGCAGCCTCGTCGGCGGTCGCGAAGACCCTGAGCGCTTCGAACGGCGATAAAAGCCGCGGCGGGCCGAAGCCCAGGCAGCGCCCACCGGCATAGCGCAGCCGCAGGTCGAGCCAAACGCCACTCATCGCGAAGCCGCTTCGGCCCTGGGCGGTCACCTCGATCCGCGCGCCGAGCCCGGTCGCATGCTCCAGATAGGCGCGCCGGTAAAATCCATGCAGCGTCGCCCGGGCAGCGATCAGTCCCTCCGCCACCGCATCGGGCAACGTGCCGTAAACCCGCAGGTGCAGGGCCACCGCGAGATCCATCACGTGGTCGAAAGCGTAACGCGCCAGCCTGCCGCAATCGAGCCCCGGTTCGCCGCGCCGGAACGGAAGGCCGATCTTGCGCAGCGATTTGATGTAGTGCTGGAAGGTCGGATCGAGCGCGCCGGCGCTGAAACCCGTGGTTTCCAGCAACCAGACAACCTGGCCATAGCTGAGCGAGAGATCCGGCACCAGTGCGCTGGTCAATTTCGCTTGCGTCGGCAGGGCGATCTCTTTCATAGCCGAGACCTCCGGGAAGGCGCTCTATCCGCGGCTTTCTCAATCGCTGCCGCCGCGCTTGCCGATCGGGTGGTTGGGCGGGCCGCCGCGCCGCGTGGCGCTCCAGTGCAGGATGTGCCCGGCCGGCACCAGCGGATCGAGGAGCGCGAGCGCCGCGCGCACCACCGTGGGCCGGTCGAAAAACTCGATCACCAGCGGCAGGTCGACGTTGAGACGGAGAATATCGGCGGCATGCACCTCGCCGCTGTCGCCGAAGCCGGCGATCGCGCGGAACACCACCACGCCCTGGAGGCGCTGCTGGTCATGCAGGATGTTGAGCACTTCCTGCATGAGCGATTTCCGCTTTCCGTGGTCGGCTTCGTGGATGTAAATCCGCGCGACCGTGACTTCGTCGTCCATCTCTACCTCCCTACAGATTGCGTGCGATGTAGGCGCCGAAGAAGGCGCAGCCGAGGCCGAGCACCAGCGATAAGCCTTGGTACAGAAAAGCCTTCAACGCTGCCCCCTGTTCGAAGAGCAACAGCGATTCCATCTGAAAAGTGGAGAATGTGGTGTAGCCTCCGAGGAACCCGGTCAGCACCCCGGTGCGCAACGCCGGCGTCAGGGTCAGGCGTTCCAGTGTCTCGATGAACAGGAATCCCATCAGGAAGCTGCCCATTAAGTTGATGCTGAGCGTCGCGTAGGGGAAATCGCTGCCCCAGATTGCCTGCACCAAGCTTGCCTGAGCAAAGCGGGCCCAACAGCCCAGGACGCCAAACACCGCGATAAAAACGTAAGTCCACATCCGCTGCATCGTCTTTCATCGTGGAACAAGGGTCAGTGCCAGGATGATCACGAGCAGCAGCCCGATCAGCCCGAGATAGAAATTGAGATGGCCCGACTGCAACCCCCGCAACCAGGCCGAAGCGCTGCGCACCAGCCGCACCACGGGGGCGAACAGCCAGGGGCCGAACACTGGCGCCACCTCATGGCTGAAACTCAGCCGCGTGATGAAATACTCGCGCCCCACCGTCTCGCGCTTCGTCTCCGCCGTCGGCCGATAGACGAAGCTGTAGAACGTGCGCAGCGCATTCGAGAATGTAAGCGCGGTGGTCGCGGTGCGCGCGATGTCAGGCGCGGAGCCGCCATACCAGACCGGCGCGCGCCGCACCGGATGCGCCGTCCGCGCGGCCATCAGCAGCGCGATCGGGAGCAGCGCCAGCAGCGGCATGACGATCACCAGCAGGCTGGGCGAAATGAATGCGAAATGCGCGGTCAGCGGCACCAGCAGCGGCCCGTCATGCATCAGCCCGGGCGCGGCGACGCCGAACCGGCCCAATGCGGCCCCGGCCAGCGCCGACAACCACAGCGGCATTCCGATGGCGAGCGCGAGCACGCATCCGCCCAGCACGGCCACCGCCACCACCACGCCCGCGCCGACGCGCCCCGCCACATGGTTCCCGGCGCCGAGCAGCCCGATGCCGAACAGCTTCACGAAGGTGGCGAAGGCCACCGCCGCGGTCAAAGCGAGACCCGCGCCGGCCAGTGCCAGCACCAGCCGCCCGCCCATGCCCGGCAGGTGAAAGCCCTGGAACACGGTCTGGAACACGAACCACTCGCTGACGAACCCTGCCTGCGGCGGCATTGCGGCCAGGCTCATCGCAGCGAACAATGCCCCCGCGCCAAACACGAATGCGGTGCGCTTGGCCAGCAGCGAGTGGCGGATCTCGTAACGCCCGGTGGCGGCATACACGCCGTCGGCGGTCAGGAACAACGTGCCCTTCGCCAGCGCGTGGCCGGCAAGGTGCAGCAGCGATACGGTCCAGGCGAGGCCGGCCAGCGCCGCGAGGCCGCTTGCGCGGAACATCAGCGAAGCCCCGAGGGTGGCGACCGCGATCGCCGCGTTCTCGGCCGAGGAAAAACTCAGCAGGCTGCGCCAGTCATCCTGCTGGAACGCATACAGCACCGCCAGGATCGCGCTCAGAACCCCGGCGATGACAATGAAGATCCCGAGCCCATAGGCGCCCGGCCCCGCCACCCAGTCCAGCACGCCGCGCGCGAGGGCAAAGAACGCCGCGTTCAGCACGACGCCGGAGAGGATCGTCCCGGACGCGCCGCTACCGGCGCTATAGGCGGCCGGGAACCACTCGTAGAACGGCAGCAGGCCGAGCTTGGCGCCGAAGCCGATCACCAGCAGCACGCCGACCACGATCCCGACCCATCCCGGCAGCGCCGCGCCGCCGGCGGCAAGCCCGGCGAAGGATAGATGGCCGGAGGCGGTAACCAGCGCGAGGAAGGCGATCAGCAGCGCCACCGCACCGACCTCCAGGAGCCCGAGCATGAACAAGACCGCCACGCCAGGCGAGAGCGAGACGCGCTCGCCCAGGATCATCACCGCCCCGCCCAGGCTCATCACCTCCCACGCGATTAGGAAGCCGCCCGCATTCTGCATCCCGAACACCCCGAGCGCCCCGAGCAGGCTGAATGCGGCGCCGACCAGCCAGCCCGCGCGGCCCGACGGCACTGGCGAGGCGAGCCAGCAGGCAAAGGCGGCCGGGGCCAGGCCGAACCCCATCAGCCACAGCCCCTCCGGCGCGATGTGAAATGCAAACCGTTCCCCGGCCATGGCGAGCGGCAGGGTCACCGGCGCGGTGCCGCCGGGCAGTGCCAGGATCGTGGCGGCGATCGCCGCCAGTGCGCCGAGGCCGAGGGCGGCGCGCGCCACGCCGATGGCGTACCCGGTCAGCGCTAGTACTCCGCCGGCGGCCCAGAGGATCGCCGCCAGGGCCAGCAGCTCATTTGGCATGGCGGCCTCCTCCCCGCGCGCGCTGCGGCAGCCGTCCCTGGAACGTCAGCAGCGCCGCGATGATCGCCGCCGGATTGGGCGGGCAGCCGGGCAGGTAGAAATCGACCGGCAGCACATCGTCGAGCCCGTTGCCGCACGCATAGCCGCCGGCGGCAATCCCACCGGAGACGGCGCAGGTACCGATCGCCATCACCCAGCGCGGCGCCGGCATCGCCTCCCACGTCGCGCGCAGCGGGCCGAGCATCGCATGCGTCACCGGGCCGGTGACCAGCAGCAGGTCGGCAAAGCGCGGCGAGGGGGTAAAGAAGATGCCGAGCCGGTGCAGGTTGTAGAACGGGTTGTTCAGCGCCTGGAGTTCCGATTCACACCCGT
>JAJZVE010000102.1 GCA_021845835.1 Pseudomonadota bacterium
GCCGCGTCGCTGGTCCGTGCCTCTACAATCTCGTCAAGGGCGGCAAGAGTCCCGATCTCGGCCTCGCGGAGGCGGAGGCGATGGGGTATCGGCTGGTGATCGTGCCCGGCCTGCTGTTCAAGACCGTGATCGCCGCCGGCGATGCCGCGCTGGCGGCGCTGCGCGACACCGGCCGCCACCCGGACGTGGGCGGGATGCAGGTGCGCGACGTGTTCGCCCGCATGGGCGCGGCGGAATGGGACGCCATCCGCACCCGCTTCCGCGACGACGCCGGCAGGGCCGCCGAATGACGCCGCCGCGCTCGCTGTTCGAGAAGATCTGGCAGCGCCACGCCATCCTTGCCCGCCCCGATGGCGCCGTGCTGCTGCACGTCGGGCGGCACCTGGTGCATGACGGCTCGCGCGCCGCCTTCCGCCAGCTCGCCGAGCGCGGCCTCGCGCTGCGCAGCCCGTCGCGCACCTTCGCCACCGCCGACCACTATGTCCCGACCGCGCCCGCGCCGGAGGCGGCGCCGCACCGGCGCGAGATGGTAGCGGCGCTGGCGGAGAGCGCTTCGCGGCACGGGATCGCGCATTTCGGCCCTGGCGATCCGCGCCAGGGCATCGTTCACGTGATCGGGCCGGAACAGGGCATCACGCTGCCCGGCATCGTGATGGTCTGCGGCGACAGCCACACCGCGAGCCACGGCGCGCTGGGCGCGCTCGCCTTCGGCATCGGCGCGTCCGAAGTCGCGCACGTGCTGGCGACACAGACGCTGTGGCAGTCGCGCAAGCCGGGCAGCATGCGCATCACCGTCACCGGCGGGCTGGCCGCGGGCGTGGCGCCGAAGGACGTGATCCTGGCCATCATCGCCCGCATCGGCGCCGCCGGCGGCACCGGGCGCGTGATCGAATACGCCGGCCCGGCATTCCGCGCCATGTCGATCGAGGGCCGGCTGACGGTCTGCAACATGTCGATCGAGGCGGGCGCGCGCGCCGGCATGGTGGCGCCGGACGAGACCACGTTCAGCTACCTCGCCGGCCGCCCGTTCGCACCGCACGGCGCGGAATGGGAGCAGGCGATGGCCTACTGGCGCGGCCTGCCCAGCGACCCGGGCGCCAGCTTCGACGCCGAGGAGACGCTGGACGCCACCGAAATCGTGCCGATGGCGACCTGGGGCACCAGCCCGGAGACCGCGCTGCCGATCACCGGCCGCATCCCCGATCCGGCCCAGGAACCGGACCTGGAGCGGCGGCGCGCCCAGGAACGGGCGCTGGACTACATGGGCCTCGCGCCGGGGACGCCGATCGAGGCGATTCCGATCGACCGCGTGTTCATCGGCTCCTGCACCAATGCGCGGATCGAGGACATCCGCGCCGCTGCCCGCGTCGTCGCCGGCCGCAAGGTGCGCATCCCCGCCTGGGTGGTGCCGGGATCGGGGCTGGTGAAGCGGCAGGCGGAGGCGGAGGGACTGGACCGCGTGCTCAGGGACGCCGGGCTGGAGTGGCGCGATCCGGGCTGCTCGATGTGCGTCGGCATGAACGGCGACCTGGTGGCGCCGGGGGAACGCTGCGCCTCCACCTCCAACCGCAATTTCGTCGGCCGGCAGGGACCGGGCGCGCGCACGCATCTGATGAGTCCGGCAATGGCCGCCGCCGCCGCGCTCACCGGGCGCATCACCGACGTGCGGCGCCTGATCGCGGGAGCGTCGTGATGCAGCCCTTCACCACGGTCGATGCCAGGGCGGCGGCACTCGACATGCCGAACGTCGATACCGACCAGATCATCCCGGCGCGCTTCCTGTGGCGCGCGCGGTCCGACGGCTACGGCCATCTGCTGTTCCACGACCTGCGCCACGATGCGGCGGGCGCGCCGACGCCGGGCTTCGTGCTCGACACGCCGGCCGGCGAGGCTGCCGCGGTGCTGGTCGCCGACCGCAATTTCGGCTGCGGCTCCTCGCGCGAACATGCCGTCTGGGCGCTGGCCGATGCCGGCATCCGCGTCGTCATCGCGCCCTCGTTCGGCGACATCTTCTATTCCAACAGCTTCAAGAACGGATTGCTTCCCATCGTATTGCCGGAGGCGCGCTGCGCGGCGTTGCGCGCGGCGCTGGCGCGCAACCCCGGCGCGCGGATGATCGTCGATCTGGCGGCGCAGACCGTCACCGGGCCGGTCGGCGTGAACGACGGCTTCGGCACCGACACGTTCCCGATCGACCCGCTGCGCAAGCAACTGCTGCTCGCCGGGGAGGACGAAATCGGTTTCACGCTGCGTCAGTCCGACACGATCGCCGCCTTCGAGGCCGTGTACGGCGCCGCGATGCCGTGGGTGTGAACGTCAGCCGCGATGCAGGCGCCGGTCCAGCGCCAGCAGCACGGCATTGGCGAGGACGGCGACGGCGACCACGATCAGCACAACTGCGGTGGTCAGCGGGACATTGTTGTTGTTGATGCCACTGATGATCAGGAAACCGAGTCCGCGCTGAGAGGCGAACATCTCGCCGATCAGCACGCCGAGCAGCGTGAGGGAAAACCCGATGCGCAGCCCGGTCACGATCTGCGGCAGCACCGCGGGCGCGAGCACGGTGAGCATGGTCTGCCGCGGCGACAGACGCAGCACACGCGCGGTGCGCAGCAGCACCGGGCTGATCCCCCGCACCGCCGCAAGCGTGATCAGCGTGACCGGGATCACGCCGTGGATCACGCCGAACGCCACCTTCGCCGGCAATCCCAGGCCGAACAGCAGCAGGATCACCGGATACAGCGTCACTTTCGGAATCGCGTAGAGCGCGGCGAGCACCGGCTCCGTCACGTCGGCGGCGTAACGCCACAGGCCGAGCACGAGGCCGCCGAACACGCCGAGCGCCGCCGCGATGGCAAACGAACAGGCGACCGCCAAACCGGTCGCCGCCGCATCGGCCCAGAAACGCGCACGCCCGAGCAGGTTCGCAGCGAAGGCGACGGTGCCGGCGGGCGAGGTGATGGCGACGGCGCCGGCGTATTCGTATGCGCACTGCCACGCCGCCACCAGCACGGCCAGGATCGCCAGCACGTCCAGCGCGTGCCGCAGCGGCGTCGCGCGGACGGTCGCGCTCACGCCCGCATCCGCCGCCGGCGCAGGTGCTGTTCCCACAGATGCAGCGCCGTGTTCATCGCGGTCGCCACCAGCAGCACGAACAGCATCAGCCCGTACATCGTGCGGTTGTCGAAGCTGTCGTAGGCGTAGGCGATCTGGTAGCCGAGGCCGCGCCCGGACAGGATGAACTCGCCGGCGATGATGCCGATGAAGGCGTACGCAAGCGACAGTTTCAGACCGCTCAGCAGATCGGGCGCCGCCGCCGGCAACACCACCAGCAACGCGGTGCGCAGCCGGCCCAGACGATGCACGCGCGCCGCCTTCAGCAGTACCGGCGGCGTGCGATCAAGGCCGTTCAGCGTGCCGATCGCCATCGCGACCGTCGCGGAGGCGAAGCCGAGCACGATCAGCGGCAGCGCGTTCAGCCCGAACACGGCGACCAGCAGCGGATAGAACACGAACAGCGGCACGGCGTAGTAGGACGCGAGCAGCGGATCGAGCGCGCGGCGCAAACGCGGCACCGCGTGCAGGATCGTGCCGAATCCGGCGCCGACGCCGACGGCCAGCGTGAACGCGACCGCGACCGTGGTGAACGTGCGCAGCATGTCGGCGGTGACGCTGCCCGACGCGATGACCTGCACCATCGCCGCCACCATCTCGCTCGGCGGCAGCAGCGTCAGCGCATCGACAATGCCGAGTCGGCAGAGCAGTTCCAGCAGACCGGCCGCGCCGGCGATCAGCACGACGCGGCCCCACAGCACCGCCCGGCCGCGCATCACGCGCCCGCCTCGCGCATGGCGCGCAGCGATTCCGCGCGCAGGCGCGTCCACAGCCTTGCGGTAAGCGCGCCGAACGCCGGCTCCGCCACCACGCGGCTGTCGCGGTCGCGCGGCCAGCCGGTCGCCACCAGGTCGATGAACCGGCCGGGCCGCGCCGACATCACGCCGACGCGGTCCGACAGCATCGCGGCCTCGTCCAGCGCATGCGTGATCAGCAGCACCGTGGCGCCGGTCTGCCGCCACAGCCGCAGCAGTTCGTCGCCCATCAGCAGCCGCGTCTGCTGATCGAGCGCGCCGAACGGCTCGTCCAGCAGGATGAAGCGCGGCTGCAGCACCAGCGTGCGGGCGATGCAGACGCGCTGTCGCATGCCACCGGACAGTTGCGCCGGATAGGCGCCGGCGAAGTCGCGCAGCCCCATGAAGCCGATCGCCTCATCGACGCGCCGGCGGATTTCGGCGGCATCCATCCCGACCCGGCGCAGGCCGAACGCGACGTTGTCGCGCACCGTCAGCCAGGGGAAGGACGCATCCTCCTGGAACACCACGCCGATGCCGTCGGGCACCTCGCCCGCGATGCGCCGCCCTTCGAACCGCGCTTCTCCTTCACTCGGCGCGGCAAGTCCGGCGAGCACCTCCAGCAGCGTCGATTTGCCGCAGCCGGAGGGGCCGACGACCGCAAAGAACTCGCCGCGCGCCACATCGAGATCGACCGGGCCGAGCGCGTGCAGCGGGCGGAGGCCGGCATAGACGCGGGTGACGCCGCGCAGGCTCGCGTGCGCGGCCGGTCCGCTCATTGGCTCGCTGGCTGCAGGTCGTCGGGCAGCAGCGAGGTATCGACCAGCCGCTTCCAGTCCACCGGGCCTTTCAGCTTGCCCACGATGCGCAGGCCCGCGGCCATGCGGTCCATGCCGTCATAATCGAGCCTGCCGTCGCTCCAGTAATGGATCGGCAGGAAGTTGCGGAACACGGCGCGATACAGTCCGGCATCGCCGCTGTAGGCGGCGGCGGTGATGTCGGCGGCCTCGTCGGGATGCGCCTCGATGAACTGCACGCCCTCGCGCCGCGCCGCGATGATGCCGCGCAGCACGTCCGGGTGCGCCCTGGCGAAGGCGACCGTGCTGATGCCGACGGTCTGCATCATCCGCGGCGGCAGCACGTCCCTGGCCCAGAACACCGGCTGCACCTTGTCCCTGTTCTCCGACCACACCGGCTCGCCGGTCATGCCGGCGTCGATCGCGCCGTTCAGCACCGCCGAAAGATTGGCGCCGATGCCGCCGGCGGCGACCAGTTGCACGTCCTGCGCCGTCATGCCGTTGGCCTGCAGCGCCATCAGGATCAGCATGTTGGTGACGGAGCCGGGCTGCGTGAAGCCGACGCGCCTGCCCTTCAGGTCGCGCACCGAATGCAGCGCCGTGCCCGGCCGGGCGATCCAGAGGATGTCGCCGATCGAGTCCACGCCGGCGTTGATGATGATGAGCTTCTGCCCCGCCGCGACCGCCTCGATCGCCGCGGCCAGCGCCACTTCGCCATACGGCAGTCCGCCCGCAAGCGTGTTGCGCACCGACGTCCCGCCGCCGGTGGAGGTCAGGATGCCGGTGATGTCCACGCCATGCCTGCGGAAGAATCCCTTCTGCATGGCGACGGCATAGGGCGCGCCGTAGAAGGCCGATCCCCAGTGCGTGACCGTGATCGTGTCGGCCGCGGCGCGACGACCGGGCACCGCCAGCAGCCCGGCAATCAGCAGCAGCGCCAGCAGTACGCGCACCTTCCGGCCGGGCATGACGTTTTCCCCATATGCGGTTTGGCGGCGAGCCTAACATCGGGCCGCCCGCCGCGGAACCGGCCAGCCGCGGTCTGGCCGGCACCAGGGTCCGTCGCCGCCACCCCATTTTCACTGCTGCGCAGGCGTGTCGCCTTGCCCTGAAGTCCTTCCCGGAACACCGTTCGCGGCGGCCATCCCGGCTGCCGCACGCCCGGCGCGGCGGACCTTCGCCTGAAACGGGGCGTAGCCCTGCCGCAGTATGCAGCCTTTCGCACGTTGCGCCAGACGTTCCGGCGCGGGGCCGTCATCCCTGCCCGTTCTCCGGTCCCGCAGCATCAGGCAGGTGCGCGTCCGCCAGTTCCGCCAGCCGCTTGTAGAGCCATGAACGCGACACCCCGAGCTCGGCCGCCACACGGCGCTTGTTGCCGCGCAGCCGCCGCATCGCCTCGCGCACCATCGCCGCCTCGGCCTGATCGACGGCGTCGCGCAGCCGCGCGGCCGGCGCCGCGGCGCGGGGGTGGACCTCCCCGCTGGCAGGCGTCTCGGACAGGTCGGCGAAATCCCCGGCGCGCAGCCGGCCGCCCTCGGCGAAGATCAGGGCGCGCTCGATGGCCTGGCGGAGCTGGCGCACGTTCCCCGGCCACTCGAAGGCGCCGAGCCGGGCCATCGCCTCCGCATCGACCTCGGGCACCGGCAGCCGGTGGCGTTCGGCGAGTTCGCGCAGGAAGTGCCGGGCCAGCAGCGGCACATCGCCGGGGCGTTCGGCGAGCCGCGGCACCTCCAGCACGACCGTCGTGATGCGGTAGTAAAGGTCAAGACGGAAGCGGCCGTCCGCCACCAGGGCGCGCAGGTCGCGGTTGGTGGCGCAGACCAGCCGGAAATCCACCCCCACCGCGCCGTCGCCGCCGACCCGCTCGACCCGCCGATCCTGCAGCACGCGCAGCAGCTTGGCCTGGGTCTCCGGCGGCGTGTCGCCGATCTCGTCGAGGAAGATCGTGCCGCCCTGCGCCTGCTCGAAGCGGCCCTTGCGGCCCTTGCGATCGGCGCCGGTGAAAGCGCCCGGCGCGTAGCCGAACAGCTCGCTCTCCACCAGGCCAGCCGGCAGGGCCGCGGCGTTCACCGCCACCAGCGGCCCGGCGCGCCGCGGCGACAGGCTGTGCAGCGCACGCGCCACCAGTTCCTTGCCGGTCCCGCTCGCGCCGTGCACCAGCACCGGCACATCCAGCGGCGCCACCCGCGCGATGTCGCCGCGCAGCCGTGCCACCGGCGGACTTTCGCCAATGATATCAACGAGGCCGGAATCGCGCTCGCGCAGCGCCGCCGCCTCGCGCCGGTAGAAGGCGACCTCGCGCTCCAGCGCATTGACCCGCCGGCTGAGCGCCTCGACCTGGTCGGGTCCCTTGAACATGACGCGCCCGACGGCGCCGAGCACCTGTCCGTCGCGCCGTATGGGCACGCGGGAGACGATGCGATCCAGGCCGCGCATCCGCTGCACCTGTCCGATCTCCGCCTTGCCGGTGGCCAGCACGCGGTGCAGCCGGGTATTCTCGATCACCTCCTGCACCGGCCGCCCGATCGCCTCGCCGCGGCCGAGGCCGAAAAACGCCTCATGCACGGGGGAGATGAAAGCGACGCGGCCTTCGGCGTCCACCACCGTCATCGCGTCGAACGGGTCGGTGACGAGGTGATTCAGGATGTCCCAGCAGAAATCCACCGCCGCCACGAACTCGAACACCGCATCCGTCGGCGTGTCGGCGAACACCAGCAGGTCGGCGTCCCGCAGCCGCAGCAGCAGGATCAGCCAGCGCCGGTCGTCGAGGGCAAGGGTGGACAGCCGCCGGCGCCGCAGATCGGCGAGCCACGCCGCGTCGGTGACGATGCTGCGCAGCCGCGGCACCGCGGCGGCCACGCCATAGGCGTGCAGCAGCCGGTCGCGGCGGTCGACCACGGCAAGCCCGGCGGCATGCGGCTGCGGCGCCGTCGCGGCGTCCATCGGCGCGCGATCCTCCCTCTGTGCCGTTGTCGTGGACATGACTCTAGCATTGTGTCCACGACGAGGACACCCGGACAGCCAGCGGACGGCCGCGCGGCGTGGCACGCGGTTTGCCCCTACTCCCTTTCCAGTTCCAGACAGGACGCGAGACCCTGCATGCCGGACGGACGCGCAGAGACCGGAGGGGGAGAGCGGCTCCCGATGGCCGACCTTCCCCGCGTGGCGCCGGGGCGGGGCTTCGACCTGCTGGAGGGCGTGCGCGTGCTGGACCTGACCACATCGGTCGCCGGCCCGGTCGCGTCCCTGCTGCTGGCCGATTTCGGCGCCGAGGTCGCCAAGATCGAGCGGCCGGGCACCGGCGATGACGCGCGCGGCTGGGGACCGCCGTTCCTGGACGGCGAGTCGCTGTGGTTCCTCGCCGTCAACCGCAACAAGCGCAGCGTCACGCTCGACCTGACGGCGCCGGCCGGACGCGCGCTGCTGCACGAGCTGGCCGCGCGCGCGGACGTGATGCTGGTCAACCAGCCGCCGCGGGCGCTCGCCAGGCTCGGCATCGCGCCGGACCAGGTACATGCGCGCTGGCCGGACCTCGTCTATGTCGCCATCACCGGCTTCGGCCTGGACGGGGCGCGCGCCGACCGGGCCTGCTACGACCTGATCGCCGAGGGCTATTCCGGTGTCATGGACCTGACCGGCGCGCCGGGCGGCGAGCCGCAGAAGGTCGGCGCGCCGGCCGCGGACCTGCTGGCCGGGCAGGACGCGGCGATGGCGACCATCGCCGCCCTGTTCGCCCGCGCCCGCACCGGCCGCGGGCGCACGGTGGATGTCGCGCTGGTGGACAGCATGACCCGGTTCCTGTCGTGCCGAATCGTGCCCTATCTCGGCTCCGGCGAGTTGCCGCGCCGCTCCGGCGGGCGCGACAGCGTGATCGCGATCTACCAGGTGTTCGAAACGGCGGACGAGCCGATGACGCTCGGCCTGGGCAACGACGCCATCTGGCGCCGGTTCTGGGAAGCGGTCGGCCAGCCCGGCTACGCCACCGAGCCGGGCTTCGCCAGCAATGGCGACCGCCGCGCGCAGCGGGCGCGGATCGTGGCCGACATCCAGGCGCTGCTGCGCACCCGCCCGCGTGGCCAGTGGCTCGCGCTGCTGGCCGAGGCGCGCGTGCCGGCCGGCCCGATCAATCGCGTGGACGAAGTAGCCGCCGACCCGGACCTGCAGGCACGCGGTCTGTTCTACCGCATGGCGGCGCCGGACGGGCGGGAGATCCCGCAGGTCGGCACCGCCATCCGGCTGGACGGCACCGCGAACGCGCCGCGCCTGGCGCCGCCGCGCCTGGGCGAGCACACGCAGGCGGTGCTCGCCGACTGGCTCGGCTACTCTGCCGAGTGCGTCGCCGAGCTGCGGCGCCAGGGGATCGTGTAGGGAGGATGTTGCACGTGGACTACGAGACGATCCGCTACGAGGAGGACGGTCCGGTCGGCACGATCACGCTGCACCGGCCGGACGACGGCAACATGTTCACCGTCGCGATGTGCCATGAAATCCGCGACTGCATCAACGCGATCCGCCGCGAGACGCGCACCCGCGTCATCGTGCTGACCGGCGCGGGCGAACGGTTCTTCTGCATCGGCGGCCGCAAGGAAGGGATGGAGGACACCACCCTCTACGCCGGCACGCTGCCGACGCTGGAGATGTACGAAGCGATCGAAAAACTGCAGAAGCCGGTGATCGCCTCGGTCAACGGCTTCGCGGTCGGCGGCGGCAACGTGCTGCAGATGGTCTGCGACCTGACGATCGCGAAGGAAAGCGCGATCTTCCGCCAGGTCGGCCCGATGATGGGCAGCTTCGACGCCGGCTACGGCACCTGGTATCTGGAAGACATCGTCGGCAAGAAGCGGGCGAAGGAAATCTGGTTCGCCAACCCGAAAATCCCGGCGCGGGAGGCGCTGGGGATGGGGCTGGTCAACCGCGTCGTGCCGGACGCCGAGCTGCGTCCGGCGACGCGGGCCTGGGCGCTGGAAATCGCAGGGCGCGGCGCCTTCGCCCTCGCGGCGGTGAAGGGCGCCTTCAACGCCCGGCACGGCGGTGTCGCGGGCCTGTCGCGCATGGCGCACGACCTGCTGCTGCGCGCCTATCTGGGCAGCGAGGAGAGCCACGAGCTGTCCGACGCCTTCGCGCACAAGCGCGCGCCGAACCCGGACACGTTCGGCCATTGAGGCGCTGCCGATGCGGCCGTTCCTGACCCTGCATCACCCGGCGCTCGCCCGCCGCCACTACGCGGCGGGGACGTGGCGGGCGGAAACCCTGCACGACCTGCTCGCGGCCCATGCCGCCGCGCGGCCGGACGCGGCCTGCGCCCGCGACGGGCGGCGCACGCTGACCTGGGCACGGCTCGCCGCCTGGGTGGACGGCGCCGCGGCATGGCTGCGCGGGCTGGGGCTGACGCAGGGGGATGCCGTCTCGCTCTGGATGTCGAACCGGCTGGAGGCGATGGTCACGTTCCTCGCGTGCTCGCGCGAGGGCTTCGCCTGCAACCCATCGCTGCACCGCACCCACACCTCGGGCGAGATCGAGGGTCTGCTCGGCCGGCTCGGCAGCCGCGTCCTGGTGACGGAGCCGGGCTGGGGCGCCGACCGCGTGGCCGACCCCGCGGCACGGTTCGCCGCGGTCCCGTCGCTGGCCGCGGTGCTGACGCCGGACGGTTTCCCGCCCCCTGGCGCGGCGCCGCCGAAGCCGGAGTCCGATCCCGACCGGATCGTCTATCTGGCCTTCACCTCCGGCACCACCGGCACGCCGAAATGCGTGATGCATTCCGACAACACGCTGCTGGCCAATGCCCGCGACCTGGTGCGGGACTGGGGCCACGGGCCGCAGTCGCGCATCCTGACCCTCTCGCCGCTGTCGCACCACATCGCCTGGGTCGCGGTCGCGCAATGGCTGGTGGCCGGCGGACTGCTGGTGCTGGACGACCCGCCGGCGGGCATGTCGCGGCTCGACTGGCTGCTCGCCAACGAGGCCACCTACGTCCTCGGCGTGCCGACGCACGCGATGGACATGCTGGCCGAGCAGCGCGCCCGCGGACTGCCCCGGCTCGGCACGGTGCGGTCGTTCTACATGGCCGGCGCGCCGATTCCGCCCGCCGTCGCCGAGGCGTTCGTGGCCCAGGGCATCACGCCGCAGAACGTGTACGGCATGACCGAGAACTCCTCGCA
>JAJZVE010000103.1 GCA_021845835.1 Pseudomonadota bacterium
GCCAGCTCCTCGGCCGAGACGTCGTAGAGGATGATCTCCATCGCCGCCCCGGTCTCGATGCGGCGGACCAGCAGCTCCACCCCGCGCCACAGCGCCTCGGCGGTCTGGAAATCGGGGTGGTGCAGCACCCGGCGCATCGCCGCCGACAGCGCCTCGTCCACGCGCGCCACCAGCGCGTCCTGCCGCGCGTCGCGCGCCGGCACGATGAACGGGCCGACCACGCGGCGCAGCAATTGGTCCGCCGCCGTTGCCTCGGGCTCGGCGGCCGGGCGGCCGATCAGGCGGGCGAAGTCGGACAGCTTGCGGTCGGTCGCGACCGCGCTGCCGCGGGCGCGGCGCGGCGGTGGCGGCAAGGGGGCCTCGCCGCCCCAGGACAGCACCTCCCTGGCGGCGCGGTCGAAGCCGCCGCGGCTGGCGAGATTGCGGCGCAGGTCGCGCAGTTGCGCGAACAGGTCGAGATTGTCGGCCAGTTGGTCGGGATGGAAATCGTCGATGCCGGCGACCGGCACCGTGACCGTGCCGCCGTCCTCGGCCAGCGACAGTGCCAGCGTGAGCTTCTGGCGTGCCAGCACATCGTCGAGATTGTCCACATCGACACGGACCGGCCTGCGCCCGGCCAGGGCGGCGCCGGTTTCCACCTTGCCGGCATTGGCTCGGCCGCTGAAGTCGCCGAGCAGCGCGAGCCGAAACTTCGTGCCCACCGCCGCCGCACGCGGCGCGCCGCCGAGGCGGCCGAAATTCACTTCGTACTGCATCGGATGTCTCCTCGCCGGCGCGCCAGGATAGCATCGCCGCGGCAGCGGCCAAACCGATTCCCTTCGCCCTCGACATGATGCTAGCGTCGCGGGAGCCGCTGCATCGAAGGAAAAGGACATGGCCGCATCTGATCCGCAGGACGACCTGATTCCGCTGCAGAAGCTCAAACAGCTCGTGGGACACGCGGAAGACGAGCCGCTTGGCTGCGCGTTCGGCCTGACAAAGGAAAAGACCGCGCTGCTGCTGGTCGACAAGCTGTTGCCCCCGAAGAAGGTGCGGGACAAGCTGAAGAAGGAGACGGAATCCGCGCTGGTGCTCACGTCGCTGCGCTTCGGCACCATCTCGATTGACAAAAAGAACGACCCCGGCACGATTCGTTTCGCCGTCAACAAGCCGGAGGTCGGCGGCACCGTTACCGCTCTGGTCAGGCTGGCGCGGAAGCTGAGCTATCAGGCCGTCGTCATCAACGAGGATTCGGCCCTCGACCAGGAGGACGAGCAGGAGACCGCGGGCACCCAGGTGCCGCCGCCGCCGCCGCCTCCGCCGCCGCAGGCGCCCGCACAGGCCCAGCCGAACCTGCAGGCGCTGCGCGACGAATTCGCCAGACTGGTGCCGCAGATCCCGACGGTGAGCGGCGGCAACCCGATGCTGCAGCAGCCGCTGGTGAAGCTTGCCGGCACGGTCCAGACCAGCCTGAAGGCGGGCGACGCCGCCGCCGCCGGCGACGGCATCGTGGAACTGCGCCGGGCGATGGCGGCGGCGGCCGAGCAGGCGAAGCTGGCCGCCCAGGCGCAAGCCGGCGGCGGCGCCGTCACCTACGCCAAGTCGCGCCTGGCCTGGCTGGCCGCGCGCAAGAAGGTGGAAAGCGAGATCGAGAAGCTGCGCAGCGCCATCCTTGCCACCTATCAGGACGACGGCATCGCGCCCGAACTGGACAAGGCCTACCGGGAGCGCGTCGCGCCGGTGCTGGCGGCGCTGGACGAACGGCTGGCCGACAAGCTGGACGAGGCGACCAACGCGACCGCGCCGGACGCGCGCGCGAAGCTGGTCGCCGAGGCCAGGGAGATCATGGGCGACTACACGATCTTCCTGAACAGCGACAAGACCGTCGCCGAACTCGACGGCAATCCGTTCGTGCCGCTGTCAATCCAGCAGACCATCGCGGCGACGCTCTCGACGCTGGCCAAGGCGGTACACTGAACCGCCACCTGCGCCGGCGCCAGGTATTGTCCCCCGGCGCCGGCGCGGGCATGACGGCAGGCGCATGACGCTTTTCGTGTTCCGCGCGCTGCTGGCCGATCTGGTGCTGGCCGCAGACGCGCGCGTGATCGTGGGCTATCCGGGGACGGGGAGGCCCGGATGAGCGGCCCCGCGCCACTGGCCGGCCTGCGCGTGCTCGACCTCGGGCACACCATCATGGGGCCGTGCGCCGGGCTGATCCTGGCCGATCTCGGCGCCGACGTGGTGAAGATTGAGCCGCCGGCGGGCGATCCGACGCGCCGGCTGCCCGGCTTCGGCGCCGGGTTCTTCGCCACCTTCAACCGCAACAAGCGCAGCCTCGCCCTGGACCTGAAGCGGCCCGAGGGCCGCGCGGCGCTGCACCGGCTGGCGGCGCGGGCGGACATCCTGCTGGAGAATTACGGACCGGGCACGATGGAGCGGCTCGGCTGCGGCTGGGAGGTGCTGGAACCGCTCAATCCCCGGCTGATCTACCTGGCGCTGAAGGGCTATCTTGCCGGCCCGTACGAGGACCGCGGCGCGCTCGACGAGGTGGTGCAGATGCAAAGCGGCCTCGCCACCATGACCGGGCCGCCGGGACGGCCGCTGCGGGCGGGCGCCTCCGTCATCGACATCATGGGGGCGACATTCGGGGTCGTGGGGGTGCTGGCGGCGCTGCGCGAGCGGGAGCGGACCGGACGCGGCCAGCGGGTCGGCAGCGCGCTGTTCGAAAGCGCCGCCTTCCTGGTCGGCAGCCACATCGCCGGCAGCGTGGTGACCGGCGGCCCGATGCCGCCGATGCCGGCGCGCCGCGGCACCTGGGGCGTCTATGACGTGTTCGAGGCGGCGGACGGCGTGCAGCTTTTCGTCAGCATCACCAGCGACGCGCAGTGGCAGCGTTTCTGCGCGGCGTTCGGGCTGCCCGACCTGCTGGCGGATGCGCGCCTGGCCAGCAATGCCGGCCGCGTCGCGGCGCGTGACTGGCTGATCCCGCAGCTTGCCGGGTGCCTGCGCGCGTTCGCCGGCGCCGCGATCGTGGCGCGCTGCGAGGCGGCTTCGCTGCCCTGTGCCCGCATCGCCCACCCGCTCGACCTGCTGCAGGACGCGCAGCTGCAGGCGGGCGGTTTGCTCGACACGGCCCTGACGGTGCTCGGCGGCGGCGGCGGCGAGCGGGTCGGCCTGCCGGCGCTGCCGCTGGAATTCGGGCCGGCGCGGCGGCGCGGCGGCCTCGCGCGCCAGCCTCCGGCGATCGGCGAGCATGGCGCGGAGGTGCTGCGCGAGGCCGGTTTCGCGGCCGCGGAGATCGCCCGGCTGACGGCGGCCGGCGTGCTGCGTGCCGCGGACTGAGCTCAGAGGCCCGCCTGCGTCATCGCCGGGGCGACCGGGCGGGGCAACAGCAGGTATTCGCGGCCGTGGGCCCGCATCCGGCCCGCCCGCGCCTCCGCCTCGCGACCCCAGCCGAAGAAGATGTCGGCGCGCGCCGGTCCCTTGATCGCACCGCCCAGATCCTGCGCCAGCATCAGCCGTTGCAGCGGCGCGCCGGTCAGCGGGTCGGCCGTCGCTATGAACACCGGCGCGCCGAGCGGGATGAAGGCACGATCGACCGCGATCGACCGGCCGGGCGCCAGCGGCACGCCGAGCGCGCCGGGCGGACCCTGGTCGGGACGCAGGGTGCTCACCTCGCGGAAGAACACATAGGACGGATTCTGGTCCATCACCTCGGCCGCGCCGTCTTTATGCTGCTCCAGCCAGGCGCGGATGCTGGCGAGCGACACCTGATCGAGCGGTATCTGCCCGCGATCGGCCAGCACGCGCCCGATCGGCACGTAGGGGCGGCCGTTCTGGCCGGCATAGGTGACGCGCACCACCCGTCCGTCCGGCAGATCGACGCGGCCCGATCCCTGCACCTGCAGCATGAACACATCGACCGGGTCGGCCAGCCACAGCAGCTCCAGCCGGCGCCGCGCCAGTACGCCGGAATCGATCTGCGCGCGGTCGTAATACGGCACCAGCCGCCCGTCCTGCACCCGGCCCGCGATCGACTTGCCCTTCAGGTCGCCCGCGAACTCGCCGAGATCGACCTGCACCAGATCGGGCGGACGGCCGAGCAGCGGATGGCGATAGGTGCCACCGGGCGTGCGGCTGCCGGTCACCTCCGGGTCGAAATAGCCGGTGAACAGCGCCTGCCCGCGCCGGTCTGGCGGCGCCGCGGCGTCCGCCACCGCATAGGGCTGGAAATACGCCTCGAAGAAGGCGCGCGCCGCGGTGTCGTCGCCCTGGGCGACCTGCGCCGCCGCGGCGCAGGCCGGCCGCCATTGCGCCGGCTGCCCGCCCAGCGCCGCGGCCTGGCTCTGCCCGCCCAGCGACTGCGCCGACGCGGCGTCGGCCAGTTGCCGGCAGCCGGCGAGGAACACCGGCAGCGCCTCGGCCGGATGGTCCTGCTGCCAGCCCGGCAGATCGGCGAAGCCGACGGCGGACAGCGACAGCTCCGGCCTGGCCGGCGCCGTGACCGGCGCCGCCAGTTGCGGCACGCAGCCGGCGAGCGCGAGCAGCGACAGGGCGAGCGGGGCGATGGCGCGGGCAACATGCCCGCCGGCGGGACGGCGCATCCGGCGTCAGGCGCTGCGTGCCGCGACCAGCCGCCACGTCGGGTCGGCGGCGGCGAGATCGCGCTCGAAGGTCCAGAGATCGACGATCTCGGTCACCGCGTCGGTGCCGTGCAGCACCGCCCCGTCATGCCCGAGCGTCAGGTTCACCTGGTCGGAGACGAAGCGCACGGAAATGTCGGCGACGCTGCCGCGCAGGTCGGCGGCCTCGATGGTGGCGCCATGGATCGCCCGCAGCTCGGTGCGCTGCGTCTCGCCGTTGCTCTCGCGCGCCGCGATCGCCGCGTCGAAGTCGCGGAACGTCTCGGCCGACAGCAGCGGGCGCAGCGCGTCGCGCTGGCCGGCGGCGAAGGCGGTGACGATCATGCGGAACGCTGCCTCCGCGCCGTCGAGGAAGCGAACGGCGGAAAAGTTGCGATCCATGCGCTGCATGCGCGCAAGCGCCTGGCCGGCGGGGCTGGCCGGATCAGGCACCGGCCGGGGCGGCGGCACGCGCTCCGCCACGCCTTCGATCACCGGCCCCTCCGCCGGCTGCGGGGTTCCGCGCGGCGGCGCCTCCGGGCGTTCGAAGCCCTGGCGCCGGCCGAGGATGCTGCGCAGCCGCAGCACCAGGAACGCGGCGATCATGCCGAACAGTACCAGATCGACCGGGAAGCCGCCGCTGGCGCCCATGTTCGCCCTCCATCCTGCCGCGCGGTCGCGCTGGAGCGCGGCGGCGCGTGGCACATAGGCGCAAGCGGCCCGGCGCACAACACGCCGCAGCCGGTTGCCGGCCGGCCGCAAGGCCATTAATTCCTCGCCATGATCCTGCTGCGGCACGGCCAGAGCGCGTTCAACGTCGTCTTCACGGCCACCCGCCGCGATCCCGGCATCGTCGATCCGGCACTGACCCCGCTCGGCCACGCGCAGGCCGAACAGGCCGCCGCGGCGCTGGCCGAGGCCGGCATCAGGCGCATCGTCGCCTCGCCCTACACACGCGCGCTGCAGACGGCGGCGCCGATCGCGCGGCGCCTGGGCGTGCCCGTGCATATCAACCCGATCGTGCGCGAACGCTTCGCCTTCATCTGCGACGTCGGCACGCCGCGCACGGAACTCGCGCTCGCCTGGCCGGAGCATGATTTCGCCTCGATCGACGAGGTCTGGTGGCCGGCGGCCGAGGAGCCGGCGCACGCCATCGCTGACCGCGCCGCGCGGTTCCGCGCCGAAATGGCCGCGCTGCCCGACTGGTCGGCGACGCTCGTGGTCAGCCACTGGGGGTTCATCCTGTCGCTCACCGGCGAAAGCGTGGCCAACGGCGCGTGGCTGCGCTGCGACCCGGCCGCGCCGGCACCGGAACGGGTGGTCTGGCACCCGTGATCGCTTCCGTGATGCCCGGCGCTGTGCTACCCGCCCGGCGCAGTCGCAGATCGGAGAGCGCGAGATGTCCCAGTTGGCCCCCCAGGCCCCCGGCGCCCAGCAGGTGCCGCCGCTGGCGGTGAACCTGCAATACGTGAAGGACCTGTCCTTCGAAGTACCCGGCGCGCCGATGATCTACACCACGCTGCGCAGCACGCCGCGCGTCGATATCAACCTCGATGTCCAGGTCCGCCGCCTGCAGGAAGGCCAGAACAGCTTCGAGGTGACGCTGGCCATCCGCGCCGAGGCGCGCGAGGCGCCGGGCAACGGCTCCGGCGAGGTGCCGGCCGAGGGCGGCGTGCGCGTGTTCCTGGCCGAACTCGCCTATGCCGGCATCTTTACGCTGAACAACGTGCCCGACAACGCCGTCGAGCCGGTGCTGCTGGTGGAATGCCCGCGCCTGCTGTTTCCGTTCGCGCGCGCCATCCTGGCGGACGTGACGCGCGACGGCGGCTTCCCGCCGGTGATGCTGCAGCCGATCGACTTCGTGGCGCTGTGGCAGAACCGGCGCGCCCAGGCGGCAGCGCAGGGCGGCGCGACCGTCGGCAGCGCACTCGTCTGACCGTTCAGGAGGCGGGCCAGAGCGGGTCCTTCAGCCGCGTGACGAAGCTGGCGTGGGCGGCCAGTTCCGCGTCGCTCGGCTGGATGTGGCGCGGGGTGCGGGGGGCGGCGTGGTAGCTCGCGGCCGGCAGCTCCGCCGCCGCGCTCGCCAGCTTCAGCCCGCGCTGCCGCCCGCCGGTGAGCTCCACATAGACCTGCGCCAGCAGCCGGCAGTCCAGCAGCGCGTTGTGGGTGGTGCGCTCGGACAGGTCGATGGCGAAGCGCCGGCACAGCGCGTCCAGGCTGTTGGGCAGGCCGGGAAACCGCGTCTTGGCCAGCGCCAGCGTATCGACCATGCGCGCGCGATCCAGCGGCGCGCGGCGCAGCCGTGCCAGCTCGGCGTCGAGGAAGCCGAAGTCGAACGGCGCATTGTGCGCCACCAGCTTGCCGTCGCCGAAGAAGTCGAGCAGCGCGTCGGCGATCCCGGCAAAGCGGGGCTTGCCTTCCAGCCGGTCGAGCGTGATGCCATGCACCCGCGTCGCATCGTGCGGGACGTCGCGCTCGGGATGGATCAGCCGGTGGAAATGCTGCCCGGTGGGCAGGTCGTTCACCAGTTCCAGCGCCGCGATCTCGATGATACGGTCGCCGGTGAGCGGATCGAGGCCGGTGGTCTCGGTATCGAACAGGACGGAGCGGGTCATTTCCGGTCGCGCAGGGAGAGGATGAAGCGGCGCAGCGTGCGCAGCGCATGATGCCGCGACAGCCCGGTGCGCACCACCAGGTCGGCGCGCCGGCGCTTGTCCGCATCCGGCATCTGGCGGGCAATGACGGCCGCGATCTGCGCCGCGCTCATGCGGCCGCGCATGCGCACGCGATGGCGCTGCACGGCGCCGGGCGCGCTTACCACCACGACGCGATCGACGCGGCCGACCCCGCCGCTCTCGAACAGCAGCGGAATGTCGAGCACGGCGGCGGGCGCGCCGGCGCGGCGGGCGCGGGCGAGAAAGGCGCGCTCCGCCCGCCGCACCATCGGGTGCAGGATCGCCTCCAGCCGGCGCAGCGCGGCCGGATCGGCCAGCACGCAGCGGCGCAGCGCGCCGCGATCGAGCGCCAGCCGGCCATCCTGTTCGGCGACGGTGCCGGGAAAGGCGCGCGCGATCGCGGGCAGTGCCGCACCGCCGGGCGCCTGCAGGCGATGCACGCAGAAGTCGGCGTCGAACACCGGCAGGCGCGCGCGGCGAAAGGCCGCGGCGGCGGTCGATTTGCCCATGCCAATGCCGCCGGTCAGCCCGATCACCTTCATTCCCGACAGCAAGCACGGCGGCGACAGCCGAGGCAAGCACCGTGCGGCACGGCCCTGGTCCGATGCTACCCGGCCGCCACCACCGGCCGGCGCACCGGATGGTAGCCGCGGCCGAAATAGATCAGTCCGTCATGCGCCGAGCCGTGGCGGATCGCCATCACATGCCCGAAGATGACACTGTGCGTGCCGATCTCCGTTACCTGTACGATGCGGCAGTCGAACGCCACGACGGCCCCCTGCAGCACCGGTGCGCCGGTCTGCAGGGCGTACCAGGTGCCGGCGGCGAAGCGCACCGCCTGCTCCGCCACCGCGCCGCCGAACAGGGCGGACAGTTCCTCCTGCCCGGCTGCCAGCGTGTTCACGCACAGCACGCCGTTGGCCAGCAGGGCCGGGTGGCTGTCGTTCTGGCGGTTGACGCAGACCAGCAGGGTCGGCGGGTCGTCGGTGACGGAGCACACCGCCGAAGCCGTGAAGCCGCGCCGTCCGGCCGGGCCGTCCGTCGTCACCACGCTCACGGCGGCGCCGAACCGCGCCATCGCCTCGCGGTAGCTCTGCCGCGTCACGCCGTCCGGGACTGGATGTTCCATGCCCCGAGTAACTGGCCCGCGCCCCGGCGCGAAGCAAGACGACGAAACTCTCCGCTCGCATTGGCGCGCGGATCGGGGATAATTGCGGTGCCGACCGGGAGGATGCGTTGAAGGCGGCCGACAGCACGCTGCGCAGCCTGAGCAGCCTGAACTTCGCCGTTGCCGCCATGCAGGCCGGATTCGGCCCGTTCATCTCGGTGCGGCTGACCGCGAGCGGCTGGACCCCCGGCGCGATCGGTATCGTGCTCAGCGCCGGCACCATTGCCGCGGTCGTCGCGCAGGTGCCCTCCGGCATCGTCATCGACCGCTTCGGCGCCCGCCGCGGCATGGCGACGGCGGCCATTCTGGGCAGCATGGCGGCGCTGCTGATGTTCTCGCTGGCGCCGGGGTTCTGGCTGATCCTGGGGGCGGAACTGGTGCAGGGCGGCTCCGGCGTCGGCCTCGCGCTCGCGATCGCCGCGATCACGCTCGGCCTGGCGCGGCAGGAACGTCTGGGCGAGCGGCTCGGCCGCAATGTCCGCTTCGCGGCGGTCGGCGCGGCGCTGGGGACGGCGGCGCTCGGCTTCGTCGGCAGCACCGTGTCGGCCACCGCTGCCTTCCTGCTCGCCGCCGCCGTTGGCATCCCGGCGCTGCTGGCGCTGCGCGGCATCCGCGAGGCCGACCTCGCCAGCGCGGCGCAGCGCACCGCCCACCACACCGCGCCGCCGCCGCGTGCCCGCCGCTCGCCGCCGGTGCCGCCGCAGGCGCTGCTGCGCGACCCGGGGCTGCTCGCCTTGCTGGCCTGCGCAGTGCTGTTCCAGTTGGCCAATGCCAGCCTGCTGCCGCTTGCCGCCACGGAATTCAGCCACGCCGCCGGGCGGCACGCCGATCTGGTCACCGCGGCCGCCGTCACCGTGCCGCAACTGCTCGCCGCCATGCTGTCGCCGCACGTCGGCATCGCGGCGCAGCGCCACGGGCGGCGGCTGGTGCTGATGCTGGGTCTGGCCGCGGTGCCGCTGCGTGCCGTCGGCTTTGCCTGCGACGGCACGATCCCGGTCATGCTGACCCTGCAGGCGCTGGACGGCATCAGCGCCGCGACCATCGGCGTGCTGATCCCGCTGGTTGTCGCCGACATCACGCACCGCGGCGGGCGGTTCAACTTCGCGCTCGGCCTGACCGGCCTCGCCGGCGCGCTTGGCGCCACGCTCAGCACCGCCGCGTCGGGCAGCCTTGCCGACCGCGCCGGGCTGCCGGCCGCCTTCCTCGCCCTTGCCGTCGCCGGCCTCGCCGCCATCGTCGTGGTGTGGATGTTGCTGCCGGAAACCGCCCACCTCACCGCCGAAGCACACGGAACCCCCCGCCATGAACCTCGAAATCCAGGTCGGCACGCCGCATCTCGCGATCCATCAGGGCGAGACCGTTTGGCTGGCCGACCCTGACGGGCAGCTCACGCCCGGCAGCGAGCGCGGCCTGCTGTTCCGCGACACGCGGCTGATCAGCGTATGGCGCCTCTATGCCAACGGGGCGCGGTGGGAACTGGTGAACGGCGGCCAGCCGACGCATTACGCGGTGCAGGTGTTCCTGACCAACCCCGCCATCCCGACCCAGGAGGGCGAGATCCCGCCGCGCACGCTCGGCCTCGCGCTCGGCCGCTGGGTGGATCGCGGCATCCACGAGGACCTCGACGTCACCAACTACGGCCCGCGCCGCGTCAGCTTCAACCTGGAACTGGTGCTGCGCTCCGATTTCGCCGACCTGTTCGACATCAAGTCCGGCCGCATTGTCCGTCGCGGTCAGATCGTGACCGACTGGTCGGAGGCGCGGCAGACGCTGCGCAGCGAGTACCGCAACGCCGATTTCATGCGCGCGCTGAGCGTGACGGCGCGCGCCGCGGCGCCGGCGGTGTTTGCCAACGGCCGGCTGAGCTTCGCGATCGATCTGGCGCCGGGCGAGACCTGGCACGCCTGCCTGCTCACCGACCTGTGCGACGGCGAGGAGACCCTGGCGGCGCCGACCGCCTGCGCGCACGACACCGCCGCCTCCGTGGTGGCGCGCCGGCTCGACGACTGGCGGCGCGACACGCTGAAGCTGCACAGCTCGAACGAGGAATTCTATCGCTTCTACCAGCAGGCGGTGGACGACATGGCGGCGCTGCGCATGCCGGTGCGCCAGGACGGGCAGCGGGAGCTGATGCCGGCCGCGGGTCTGCCCTGGTTCGCCGCCCTGTTCGGCCGCGACAGCCTGATCGTCGCGCTGCAGACCGCGCCGGTGACGACCGCCTTCGCCGAAGGCGCGCTCGCCGTGCTCGGCCATTGGCAGGCCAGGGAGCGCGACGATGCGCGCGATGCCGAGCCGGGCAAGATCCTGCACGAACTGCGCCGCGGCGAACTCGCGCATTTCAGGCTG
>JAJZVE010000104.1:0-2780 GCA_021845835.1 Pseudomonadota bacterium
GCCGAGTTGCTGGGCCTGACGGATGAAGCGGATGCGCGCGACGGTCTCGGGCGGGTAATGCCGCGCGCCCGATGCGGCGGATTTGCTGGGTTGGCGCACCAGCAAGCTGCGCTCGTAGAAGCGGATCGTCTCGACGCTCACGCCGGCCTGCCGCGCCGCGGCGCCGATGGTAGTAACGAGGGGTGGGGGTTTCTGCATGACCGGTCTCCGCGACCGAGGCTAGCGGACGTACCGCGGTACGGAGTCAAGCGGGATTTTTCGCGCCCCGGCGGACGGGCCAGTGGCCCGCGCTACGCCGCGCCGAGCAGGGTCTCAATCAGCGGGCAGCCGAGGAGGTCGGCGGCGTCGCCGCGCACGTCGCATTGCACGATCAGCGCGGTCAGCGCCGTCTGCATGGCGCGCAGATCGGCGATCTTGGCCTTCACCCCGGCAAGATGGACCGCGGCGAGGTCCTTCGCCTCCGCGCATGACACGTCGGCGGCCTCCGCCAGCCGCAGCAGCGCGCGCACCTCATCGAGCGTGAAGCCGAGTTCGCGGGCGCGACGGACGAAGGCAAGGCGTTCGACATGGGCACGGCCATAGGCGCGGTGGCCGCCCTCGGTGCGCGCGGGTTTCGCCAGCACGCCGATCTTCTCGTAGAAACGGATGGTCTCGATGTTGCAGCGCGTTTGTCGCGCCAGCGCGCCGATCGGGATCAGCGGCCCGCCGGACCTCGCCGAGGGGTCGATTTTTCCTCTTGAACCTGGAGTTACTACAGCTCCCATATCCTCGATCTAGGCGTATCCATCGGAGCGGACAAGGCATGGATCGACAGATCAGGACGGAAATCTTGGACGCGACGGGCGGCAATCCCGGCGCGCGAGCCTCGCGCCCGCCTGGCGCTGATCGACGTCCGCACGATCGGCGGGGTCATTGGAGCCATCGCCGTCATGGCGTACCGCGTCCTCCGGTTCGTCCTGGCCGCGCCCGGGGCCGGCAATGCCTGGGTCGACAATAGAACGTTGGGCGCATGACTTTCGGATCACACGATGGTTCTCGCTGGCAGCTGGCGAAGCAAGGCACGGCACCGGCCCCGATGGCGGCCGAAATCGGGCACAGACAGGCACGCGCATCGGGATCACCCGACCTTTCGCGCAGCACTCCGCTCCGGATCGGAGACTTCGCATGACGTCCCTCACCATGCGTGTCACAGGCATGACTTGCGAGCACTGTGCTCGTACGGTCGAAAATACCCTCAACGGCCTGTCAGGCATCCAGGCGAATGTCGCCTATGATCGCGGGACCGCACGGATCGACAGCGTCGATGATCTCGACCTGGCGGCGCTTGGAGCGGCGCTTGCGCCACACGGTTATGGGCTGGATCCGCTGTCCGATGACAGCGCGCGCGGCGCGGCGCCGGCGCGTGGCAGCGGGTTGCACATCGCCATCATCGGCAGCGGCGGCGCTGCGTTCGCGGCCGCGATCCGTGCAGTCGAGGCGGGCGCCCGGGTGACCATGATCGAGCGAGGCGACGTCGTCGGCGGCACCTGTGTCAATGTCGGCTGCGTGCCCTCGAAGATCACGCTGCAGGCGGCCGAGATCCGGCATGCGCGCGGGCATCACCCGTTCGACGGCATCGCGCACGGCGATGAGCCGATTGACCGGCGGGCGTTGCTCACGCAACTGCGCGGCCGGGTGGATGCGCTGCGTGAGGCCAAGTACCAGAAAATCATCGACGGCAATCCCGGGATCACGTTGCTGTCCGGCACAGCGCGCTTTGCGGATGCGCACACCTTGGTGGTGACCGATCGCGCGGGAAAGGCGACGCGGCTCGCGCCCGATCGCACCCTCATCGCGACCGGCGCCGCGCCGATGATCCCGGCGATCCCGGGGCTGGCGGACACGCCCTATTGGACTTCAACGGAAGCGCTGTTCGCCGAAGATATTCCGGCCAGGCTCGCGGTGATCGGGTCCTCCTTCGTGGCCCTCGAGCTGGCGCAGGCGTATCGGCGTCTCGGGGCCGAAGTGACCGTCCTGGCGCGGAGCACCCTGCTCACCCGCGAGGATCCCGATCTCGGCACGGAGCTGCAGAAGGCCTTCGAGGCCGAAGGCATTCGTGTTGTCAACGAGACGGAAGCTCGGCGCGTGACCTATCGGGACGGCCGCTTCATCGTGGATTTCCGTGCCGGACAGATTGTGACCGAGCGGCTGCTGGTCGCGACCGGACGCCGGCCGAACACCGCCGGGCTCGCGCTGGATCGTGCCGGCGTCACGATCGATCATAACGGTGCCATCGCGGTCGATGACCGTTTGCGAACTTCGGCCATGACCACCTACGCGGCAGGCGACTGCGCCACGATGCCGCAGCTGGTCTATGTTGCCGCGGCGGCAGGTACCCGCGCGGCGATCAACATGACCGGCGGAGATGCAACCCTGGACCTCTCTGTGATCCCGGCGGTGATCTTCACCGACCCATCGGTCGCGACCGTCGGGTTGGACGAGGGGCAGGCGAGAACGGCGGGTATCGAGACCATCGCGCGCCGCCTCGATCTGGAGAACGTTCCCCGAGCGCTCGCCAATTTCGACACAACCGGTTTCGTGAAGCTCGTCGCCGAAGCCGGTAGCGGGCGGCTGATCGGCGCACAGATCCTCGCGCACAATGCAGGGGAGATGATCCAGACTGCCGCGCTCGCCATCCGTCATCGCATGACCGTGCAAGAGCTTGGCGACACGCTGTTCCCGTATCTCGTCATGACCGAAGGGATCAAGCTCGCCGCGCAGACGTTCACCAAGGATGTCAA
>JAJZVE010000104.1:2790-10752 GCA_021845835.1 Pseudomonadota bacterium
GGTGCGGATTCGAGGCAGGTGGCGCGCAGAAGAACTCATGAAATGGAGATTCGTGTGACAAGAGCCAACACTTCCGACCATCGTCGACTCTGGCCGCTTGGCGAAATGATGGTTACCGCGCTGATCTTTCTCGGCCTCGCGTCGGCGATCGCTATCGCCGCGCCCACGGGCAGGATGGGCCCGACCGACGTTCCGGCGCAGCAAAACGCGGTCGCGCCAAATGCGCCATTCCACACCGGCGGACATATTGCCGAATTGAAGACCTATATGGGCCATCCGCTCGTGGTCTGGCAGGTGACCACCTGGTGTCCGAGCTGCCGGGCCGGGCTGGAGACCTTCGCACGGCATCAGGCGCAGATCGATAAGTCAGACCTCACGATCATCGTGTTGCGCGACTACAAGAATGGTGGCTACCACCCTGACGCCAGCATGCACCAATTTGTCGAGCAGGTCGCGCCGAAGCTCCTGAGCGACCCGCATTTCGTGATCGGGGAAGACACGAAGGCGTTGTTCGACCGCTACAATCCGCACCACTATATCGACGTCTATCAGGTCATCGTGCCGGACGGCCGCATTGCTGTGGATTCTTCGACGCCGTCCGTCACTTTCGGCAAGATCGAGACTTTCATCAAGCCAAAAACCGGGCCCTGATGGAGGGTCTCTACCAGCGCGCGGTGATCGTGCCGCGCGCCGTGCAGATGGCGCTCGGTTCCCGTCGTGCCGTGGTTGGGACGATTGCGCTCTTTCTTGCGGCGCTCGCTTTCTATGCGGTGCTCCTGCCCGCAACCAGCACGGGCGGCACGCTCGGGCTCGTCTCGCTCCGCTTTCTGACGCCAGGCGAGTTCGCGCTTGCGGCGATCATGGCCGCACTCCTCGCGCTGACGATCGCGCTCGGCGTGCATGGCTTCCGCCGGGGATCAAAGACGCGCCCGACCGGCAGCGTGCTGGGTGCGATCCTTGCGACCTTGCCCGCGTTGCTCTGCTGCACGCCGATCGTGCCGCTCGCCATCGCGACGATCGCCTCGGCGCTGCCGGCGGCCGGTCAGGTCAGTGGGCCGATCCAGGGCTTCATTGCAACCCATGAGGGCGAGATCTATGGGATCGCGATCGCGCTGATGCTCTGGAGTCTCTACGACAACGCCCGCCGGACCCTGTCTTGCGCCCGTTGAGAACGCATGCGGTGCCTAGCCTCGCTATCTTCGTGGCCGCAAAATGCCGTCGGTCGTATTCACGGACTTGCAAGCAGCCAAGCTGGGCCTGACGGAGGATCAGGCACGACGGCATGGCTGTCAGGTCAAGGTGGTCACGCTCGCGCTCGATCGGTTTCCGCGTGCTCTTGCCGCCCGCGACACGCGCGGCCGGATCAAGCGGGTGGCGGAGGCGAGAACCGGCCTTCTGCTCGCCGCCATGGGCTTCAGCAGGGATCTCGCATTACTTTCGCGTTGTGCAGGATGAGCCACGGTGGGAATGAGGCAGCGGAAGATTTTCGTCAGGGTCGGGGCGGCGGGATGGCAAGGCCGGGGTTCCGGCTTCCTCTCGGTGGGTGGACTTGCCGCATCGCTGGCGTTCCTGGCCTGCTGCGCCTTGCCACCGCTTCTGGCCGCGGTGGGACTGGCCGGCGCCTGGACCTTGAACCTGCAATCTCTTCTCGGCCCGCACGAGCGCGCCTTGCTCTGGCTCTCGGTCGGCAGTCTGGGCCTGGGGGCGGTCCTGTGGGCCTGGCAACTGCAACGGTCCTGGCAAGCCGGCGTGCCGGTCGGGCACATCGGCCGTCAGACCTTGACCCTGTTCATGCTCATGCTCGGGTCGGCGCTGACCTGGATCGCCGTTCATCCCGGGTGAGCCACCCGTGTGACCACGCGCTTAAATTTGTGCCATGACCGAGGAACCCAAGGCGGAGCCTGCGCCGGCGATCCGGTTCCCGTCCGGATCGGGCTTGATCCGGCGGGCGGGCGGGAGCATATTGTAGTCGATGCCCCGAGGCTTGCGCGCACTCGCCGTGATCATCGCCGTCGCACTGGGTCTGATCGCCCAGGGTGTCGGAATGCCTGCCATGGCTGCGAGCAGTTCGGGGACAGCCCGGAGCGAATGCCAATCGACCCCGGGCGTTTGCCCCGGTTCCGGCATGACGCATCACCTTCAGGCGCAGCGCTGCATGTTTCCATGCATCGTGGTTCCCCCCCTGCCGGGGCCTAGCCTCGCCGCGCTGTCTCCCCCCTGGGCGAGGCAGGTATATGCCGCGAAGGCCGACGGGCTGCCGCCAGGCCTGAGCCTGGCGCCCGATCCTTTCCCACCCAGATCACGCGCTCTCGCGTAGCCGCCGCTCCGCACGGATCGGCGGCGATGGCAGGCGACCGCCGTTTGGCGGCCGTCGGCGAATGAACGACGCGGAGTAGTTTTTCAAGCAGACCGCCGCCGGCCGACGCGTTGCGCAGGCCTGGCGCCTCGCAAGGGGCTGAGCGATCACGCGCTTGAACCGTTCCGCCCGGCGCCTCCAGGGCGCGGACGCGAGCGGGGCCATGAAAGGATCACACGTGAACACGGAACAAACATCTTCCTGCTGCTCGGGTGCCGCGGGGCCATCATCATCCGGGTCCAGGCTGAGCCGTTATCTACCGACATGGCTGCGCAGCATGCGGGGCCTCATGCTCGTCGCAGGCGCCGGCGCGGTTGGCGGCGCGGCATTCGGGTGGTGGCCATGGCTGGTGGCTATCGGCGTGGCGCCCATCCTGCTTGCGATCCTGCCCTGCGCAGTGATGTGCGCGTTTGGGCTCTGCATGATGAGGATGGGGAACGGAAGCAAGTCGGCCGGCTCGCAGGGTACCACGACGGATGCCGCTGCTTCGACCGTGGCGCCGCTGCTCCTCGACACAACGTCTGAGCCTGTCGCATCGCCGCAGATGGCTCCCGAACGGGAGCACGCGATGCTCCGATGATCGTTGCTGCTGAGCGTGACCTGAACCTTCACAAGGAGACTGCACCATGTACGGAAACCTGAGCCGACTTCTCGCTGCCACAGTCCTGACCGCCGGCCTTGCTCTCGGCCCCGCGGCGCTTGCCGAAACCCATGCGCCGACCAGCCCGCCATCGCACTCGGCCCCGATGCAGGGTCAGGGCATGATGGGTGGCGGCGGCAAGACCGGCGGCAACGGCATGATGGGCGGCAGCGGCGGGGGCATGATGGGAATGATGACCGCCATGACCCGGATGATGAACACCTGCAACACCATGATGGCGAACGCCGGGCATGGTCCTGCTTTGCCGGGGAAGACCGGGTCCAAGCCGTCCCCCACCTGACGGCCGATCGGACGTGCGGCGACACGGAATTTCCTGGTCCTGTCGCCGCCCGCCGCGATCGATCGGATTTCGCGCCGGCAACCCTCGCAAGGAGTTCTACCCATGACCCTGCAACTCGGCGATATCGCCCCCGATTTCGAAGCGCAGACGACGGAAGGCGCGCTGCGGTTCCATGACTGGCTTGGCGCCTCCTGGGGCGTGCTGTTCTCCCACCCCAAGGACTTCACCCCGGTCTGCACGACTGAGCTTGGCGAGGTGGCCCGACTCAAGCCGGAATTCGACAAGCGCGACGTGAAGGTGATCGGCCTGTCGGTCGATCCGCTCGCCGACCATCGCGTCTGGGCCGACGATATCGCCGAGACCCAGGGGCACGCGCTCAATTTTCCCTTGATCGCCGACAGTGAGCGGCACATCGCCGGGCTCTACCGCATGATCCATCCAAACGCGAGCGACACCTTGACCGTGCGCTCGGTCTTCGTGATCGGCCCGGACAAGAAGCTGAAACTGACGATCACCTACCCGGCCAGCACCGGGCGCAACTTCGCCGAGATCCTGCGCGCGATCGACTCGCTGCAGCTGACGGCGAGGCACAGCGTGGCCACGCCGGTGAACTGGCAGCACGGCGAGGACGTGATCATTGTGCCTTCACTCAGCGATGCGGAGGCCGCAAAGCGCTTTCCTGCCGGGTGGAAAACCCTGAAGTCCTATCTGCGGCTCGTGGCACAGCCGCGCTAGTGGCGCGCCCGGCAACCGCTCTGTCCTGACCCTCGTTCCGTAGGAGACCACCACATGTCGATGCCACTATGGCCGTCCGTGACGCGTCGGACGGCACTTCGGGGCGGGGGACTTTCGGTGGCCGCGGCTCTGTTGTCCGCGCCTCCGCGGACGCGGGCCTCGGCCGCTGCCCCGGGTGCGCCGGCGTACTCCCTGGAACCCGCCCCGGGAACCGCTCTATTGCTCGGCACCGGACAACCGCACACCTCCGTCTGGGCGTACAACAAGACCGTCCCAGGGCCGGTGCTGCGCCTGCGCCAGGGGGAGCCTTTCCAGTCGGTGGTTCGCAACGGCCTCACGGAAGGCACCACCGTACATTGGCACGGCATCCGGCTGCCGAACGCGATGGACGGAGTGCCGTTTCTCACCCAGAAGCCGATCACGCCAGACGGTACTTTCACCTACGCCTTCACGCCGCCGGACGCCGGCACGTTCTGGTACCATCCGCACGAGCATACCGCTGCGGAGATGGGCCGCGGCATGGCCGGCGCGCTGATCGTCGAGGAGCTTGAACCGCCGGCGTTTGACCGCGACCTCCTCTGGGTCCTCCAGGACTGGGAGCTGGAGCCGAACGGAAGCCTGCTGCCGGGCTTCGATACCTTCATGCAGGCGGCGATGGCCGGGCGGATCGGCAATGTGGTCACCATCAACGGAAGCCGACACGCGGACGTTTCGCTGCGCGCAGGGGAGCGGATCCGGCTGCGCCTGGTCAATGCCTGTCTCGCCCGGTTCATGGCACTGCGCTTTGCCGGGCATCGCGTGGTCGTCGTGGCCTTGGACGGCCAACCGGTCACGCAGCCCTTTGTGCCGTCGGGGGGGGCGGGTGCTGATCGCGCCGGCACAGCGGGTTGATCTGCTGCTGGACACGGTTGGCGATCCGGGAGGGCGCTACTCCGTGACCGACGATTTCTATGGTGGACGGCTGACGTATCGGCTGACGGAGCTTGCCTACACGAACCAGCCGAGACGGCACCCGCAATTGCCGGCCCGACTGCCCGTCCTGAAACCCAACCCCGTACCGACGCCCGATCTCCGTGATCCGGTACGTCACCGGCTGACCATCACTGGCGGGATGATGGGCGGCATGGGCGGCGGACGCGGCATGATGGGTGGTGGGGGTGGAATGATGGGCGGTGGCGGTGGCATGATGGGGGGATGGGCATGATGGCTGACGGCAAGCCCACACCCGCCGCCGCGATCTGGGGCATCCGGGGGCCGCACGGCATGAATGACGGCATGAAGCCGATCTTCACCATTCCCCTCGGCCGTACCGCGTTGATCACGCTCGAGAACCAGACGCGCTGGTGGCACCCCATGCATCTGCACGGCTACAGCTTCACCGTGCTGTCGCGCAACGGCGTGGCGGAGCGTCATCCGCATCTGCGCGACACGGTGATTCTGCGCCCGAACGAGACCGTGACATTCGCGTTCGCCGCCGACAACCCCGGCGACTGGATGTTCCATTGCCACGTCATCGAGCACCAGGCGACCGGCCTGATGACGGTCATCCGCGTCGCCTGATTTCAACCACTGAAGGAAACCACCATGAAGACGCCAACGATTCGCGCCGGCCTCGCGGTCCTGCTCGGGGTCATCGTCAGCGCGCCGGCAGTCGCGGCCCCGATCCCGGCAGTGCTGTACAAGAACCCGCAATGCACCTGCTGCGAGGCCTACGCGAAATACCTCGATCAGAACGGGTTTATCGTGAAGGTCATTCCCACCGACCAGCTCGATCTCGTCACACGGATGGCCGGTGTGCCGACTTCCCTCGAAGGTTGCCACACGATGAAACTCGGTAGCTACGTGATCGAGGGCCACGTGCCCGCGCCGATGATCAAGCAGCTGCTCGCCGAGCATCTGCCGATTGCTGGGCTTGCGATTCCTGGCATGCCGTCAGGGGTTCCCGGGATGCCGGCGATGGCCGGGATGCCGACGACACCGATCCCGGTCTATGAGATCGGGGCCGCCAAGCCCGTGGTCTTCGGTACCATGAACTGAGCGGGATGGCAACGATGACGATTGTGCCCGAATCCGACTCTGGCCGCGCGGGATGTCGAAGGCTGCCGCACACGGCGATCCTGCTGGCGGGCGGAATCGTCGTCGCGCTGATCGGGCCAGGAAAGGCTTTCGCCCACGCCTTTCCGGTGCGCGAAATGCCTCGTCCGGCAGCCGTCCTGGTGGCGGCTCCACCGCGGGTCGTGATCACGTTCACCGAGGACGTCAATGCGCGCTTCAGCGGGATCACGGTCCAGACCAGCGGCGGCGCGCGCGTAGATAATGGCGATCCCGTGCGGGATCGGCGTGACCACAAGATCCTGAGTGTCGGGTTCAGGCAACCGCTCAGGCTGGGAACCTATGTGGTGCGGTGGCATGCCCTGGCGATGGATGGTCATCGCACCCAGGGACACTATGACTTTGCCGTCTCCCGATGAGCCTTTCGTCCGCGCTGATCATCAGGGGTGTCGCGAGGGGCGTTCATGTCGCCGGTTCCTTCTCGGTTTTCGGAACCGTTGCCGCGCGCGCGGTCCTGCTTCCGGGACGCCGCGGGTACGCGGGGTCCGAAAGCAACCGACGCATCGTAGCATCACTTACCCGTCTTCTTCGCGTGAGTCTGATGATCGCGATGGCTGCTGGGGGCGTCTGGCTCGTCGCCGAAGCCACCTACATCACCGGCTCGCATCAAATCCGTGCCGGGATCTCAGTGCTCGCGTCGGTTCTTCAGGACACGAATTTCGGCCACCTCCTGACCGCACGCCTCGCTTTGTTGTCAGCCGCCGCCGTGATGTTCGGCGATGGCCAGCGGCACAGCCGAGTTGTAACCGCCGCCGTCCTCGCAGCCGCCGCCACGGTGCTCCAGGCCGGCCTTGGTCACGGCGCGGCCATGGGCGGTTCCGAAGGGATCGCTCTTGCCAGTGCCCTGGCCCTGCACCTGGCCGCGGCGGGTGTCTGGCTGGGAGGGCTCGTTCCCCTTCTGATCATCGTCACCACGACATCCCTCGACGAAGCCTATCGGGTTGCGAGCCGGTTTTCACGGCTGGGCGCTATCTGCGTGGCAACCTTGGCCGTGACCGCCGGGCTCCAGGGATATCTCCTGATCGGCGGTCTCGGCGCATTCGTCGGCACCGACTATGGCCGCGTCGCATTTGCCAAGCTTGCTCTGTTCGTCGTGCTGCTGGGCATTGCCGCGCATAATTGCTTCCGGTTGACGCCGGGCCTGATCGGTCTCTCAGGCGAGCAATCCAGAGCACGGCTTCGACGGAATATCATCGGGGAAGCGTTGGTCGGGGTCTGCGTCGTCATCCTGGCGGGGGTGTTGCTGGAACTTCCGCCCGGGATGGACATGAGTGGGATTGCGCGATGACGAACGTCTCGATCCCGCGGCGTCGCATGGTCTTTCAGACGTACCTCCGACGCGCGGGCGCTGCCGCTGCGCTGGTAGCGATCGTCCTCTCGGTAGTGCTGGCACCCGATGCCCGGGCCGCGGCAACACCATGGGTCGGCGACCGGCACGCCGCGGTGCGGCTGATCACCGCCGAGCAGGCGACCGGGGCGATGAGCACCGTCGATGCCGGCTTGCAGATCCGTCTTGCTCCCGGTTGGCACGCCTATTGGCGCACGCCCGGTGCCGCGGGCATCCCGGCCTCGGTCACCTGGGCCGGGTCGCGGAACCTGCGTTCGGCCGCGCTGTCCTGGCCGGCGCCGCGCCGGTTCCCGCTCGAAGGATTGCAGACCTACGCCTACGAGACCGGGGTAGTGCTGCCGATCGCGCTCCGTCTGGCCGATCCCAGTGCGCCGCTGGTCCTGCATGCCGACGTGAACTACTCGGCCTGCAAAACGATCTGCGTGCCCTACCACGCCGCCCTCGACCTCACCGTGCCGACCGGGCTTGCC
>JAJZVE010000105.1 GCA_021845835.1 Pseudomonadota bacterium
TCTGATCAATTTCGGCGCGCCAAGCCTCGGCTACAAGAGATTCATTTCCTGATCTGTGTAATCTGTGAAATCTGTGGATGACTCATCTTTCTTCACGGCTGGAGCGCACGAATGACCTACACGATCGAAGGCACCACCGGCCCCTGGGAAGTCGTCATCGGGCTTGAAGTCCATGCCCAGGTCATCAGCAAGGCCAAGCTGTTTTCCGGCGCCGCGACCGCGTTCGGGGCGGAGCCGAACACGCAGGTCAGTTTCGTCGATGCCGCGTTTCCCGGCATGCTGCCGGTGATCAACCGCGAATGCGTGGCGCAGGCGGTGCGCACCGGGCTTGGCCTCGACGCGCATATCAACCTGGTCAGCCGCTTCGACCGCAAGAACTATTTCTATGCCGACCTGCCGGCCGGCTATCAGATCAGCCAGTACCAGCACCCGATCGTCGGCAGCGGGCGCATCGAGATCGAGCTGGCCGACGGCAGCACCAGGCAGATCGGCGTCACCCGCCTGCATCTGGAACAGGACGCGGGCAAAAGCCTGCACGACCAGCACCCGACGAAAAGCTATATCGACCTGAACCGCGCCGGCGTGGCGCTGATGGAAATCGTCAGCGAACCCGATCTGCGCAGCCCGGAAGAAGCCGGCGCCTATCTGCGCAAGTTGCGCACCATCCTGCGCTATCTCGGCACCTGCGACGGCAACATGGAAGAAGGCTCCATGCGCGCCGACGTGAACGTCTCGGTGCGCAGGCACGGCGCGGCGTTTCGCACGCGCTGCGAGGTGAAGAATGTCAACTCCGTCCGCTTCGTCATGCAGGCGATCGAGGCGGAGGCGAAGCGGCAGGTCGCGGTATGGGAAGACGGCGGCGTGGTCGAGCAGGAAACGCGGCTCTACGACTCCGCGCGCGGCGTCACGCGCTCCATGCGCAGCAAGGAGGACGCGCACGACTACCGCTATTTCCCCGATCCCGACCTGCTGCCGCTGGTGCTGGATGAAGCCTGGGTCGAGGACCTTGGCCGGGGCTTGCCGGAACTGCCGGACGCCAGGCGCGCGCGCTTCATGCGTGACTACGGGCTGCCGGTCTATGATGCCGGCGTGCTGGTGGCCGAACAGGCGACGGCGGATTTCTACGAGACGGTGGCGAAGGGGCGCGACGCCAGGCTGACGGCGAACTGGGTGATCGGCGACCTGTTCGCGGCGCTGAACCGCACCGGGCGCGGCATCGAGAACAGCCCGGTCTCGGCGGCGGCGCTGGGCGGTCTGCTCGACCTGATGGCCGACAACACCATCAACGGCCGCATCGCGAAGGATGTGTTCGAGGCGATGGTGGATACCGGCGCCGACGCGGCCAGCATCGTCGAGCAGCGCGGGTTGCGGCAGGTGACCGACACCGGCGCGATCGACGCCGCCGTCGCCGACGTGCTGGCGAAGAATGCCGACAAGCTGGCGGAATATCGCGCCGGCAAGGAAAAGCTGTTCGGGTTCTTCGTCGGGCAGGTGATGAAGGCGATGGCCGGCAAGGGCAATCCCGCACTGGTCAACGAGGCGTTGAAGCGCGCGCTGTCGTAGATTCTGCTGATACAGAAGCTTCAGATCGTTCGACGTCATTCCCGCGAAGGCGGGAATCCAGGCCCTGCGCACGGAACTCCGCGACGTTCGCCTGGATGCCCGCCTGCGCGGGCATGACGCCAGAAAATTCGGTGGGAATGGCCCCGATTGCAGCAGAACATCACATCTCGCTCTCCTTCTCCCGCTTGCCGGAGAAGGAGAAGCGAGGCGTGCGTCGGTCCGCGACTATGCCGGCCTGGACGCCAGCACCGTGATGCTCTTGAGTTCCACCCCGGAGGCGCGGAAAGCCGCGATCTCGTCGTCGCGCATGTGCGGCGAAAGCACCGCGTCGGGCAGGTCGATCGGCTGCGGCCGGACGATCCGCGTGCCCTCGAATCCGGCATCTGCAATCAGCCGCAGATAGTCCGCCTCGGGCAGCGCGCCGGCAATGCAGCCGACATGAAGGCCGGCCGCGTGGCGCACGCCCTCCGGCAAGACGCCCGTGGCGACGATGTCGGAGACGCAAATCCGCCCGCCCCGACGCAGCACGCGGAACATCTCGACGAACGCCGGCGCCTTGTCGGGCAGCAGGTTCAGCACGCAGTTGCTGATGATCGCGTCGATGCTGCCGCTCTCCACCGGCAGGTGCTCGATCTCGCCGAGCCGGAATTCGACGTTGCCGAAACCCAGCGTGCGCGCATTCGCCCGCGCGCGCGCGATCATGTCCGGGGTCATATCGACGCCGATCACGAACCCCTCGGCGCCGACCTCGTGGCGCGCGATGAATACATCGTTGCCGGCGCCCGAGCCGAGGTCCAGCACCGTCTCGCCGCGCCGCAGCGCCGCGTGCTGCGTCGGTACGCCGCAGCCGAGATTGAGGTCGGCGTCCGCCAGCCTTCCGGCGACCCCGGCATAGGCATCGCCGATCACGTTCAGCCCGTCGGGCGCCTTCTGCGGCCCGCATCCGCAGGACGCCGGCGCGCAGCATCCGCCCGCTTGCCGCGCGATCGCACCATAGCGTTCCCGCACCAGCGCCCGAACCTCGTCCGCGTCCTGCATGGCTCCCTCCATCCGTCCCGCGCACTTGCGCAGGCTATCTATTTCCATTATTCTTGAATTATGGAAGAGACGCAAGCCCTGTCGTGCCTGGCGGCCCTCGCCCACGAGACGCGGCTGGCCGTGTTCCGCCTCCTGGTCCGGCAGGGACCGTCCGGCATGGCAGCGGGGGACATTTCCCAGCAGCTCGCGGTGCCGTCGCCGACGCTGTCGTTCCACCTCAAGGAACTGGAGCGCGCGGGCCTGCTCCGGGCGACCCGCCGGCACCGCCAGATCATCTACGCGACCGACTTTGCCGGCACGCGCGCGCTGCTGGATTTCCTCATGCGCGACTGCTGCCAAGGACACCCGGAGCTGTGCGGCGGCATGGCCGCCTGCGCCCGCGACGGCGCCGCGCCGGCGCCACCCGGCACGGAGGCCGCCAATGCCTGATCCGATCTACAACGTGCTGTTTCTCTGCACCGGCAACTCGGCGCGCAGCATCCTGGCCGAAGCCCTCATCGACCATTGGGGTAACGGCCGTTTCAAGGGCTGCAGCGCCGGTTCGTTCCCGAAGGGAACCGTGCATCCGCTCGCTGTGCAGCTGCTGCGGGCGATGGGTCTGCGTACCGAGGGCCTGCGCTCCAAATCGTGGGACGAGTTCGCGAAGCCGGGCGCGCCGGCGATGGATTTCGTATTCACGGTCTGCGACCAGGCGGCCGCCGAGCCGTGCCCGGTCTGGCCCGGCCACCCGATCACCGCGCATTGGGGCGTCCCCGATCCCGCCGCGGTCGAAGGCGACGAGGCGACGCGGATGCTGGCCTTCCGTGATGCGTTCCGGATGCTGGAACGGCGTATCAGGCTGTTTGTGGCGCTGCCCATCCGCTCGCTCGACGCGCTCGCGATCACGCGCAAGGTTGCCGAGATCGGCCGGCTGCAGCGCAACCCGCACGAAAGCGAAGCGTCATGACCAAGCCCGCCGCAATCGCAGCCGCCGCCGCACCGCCGGCGCCCGCCATGAGCCTGTTCGAGCGCTTCCTGACCCTGTGGGTCGCACTCTGCATCGTCGCGGGCGTCGTGCTGGGCCAGGCGATTCCTGGCGTCTTCCACGCGATCGGCGCGATGACGATCGCGCAGGTCAATCTGCCGGTGGCCGTGCTGATCTGGCTGATGATCGTGCCGATGCTGCTCAGGATCGACCTCGGCGCCCTGCGCCATGTCGGCGCACACTGGCGCGGCATGGTGACAACCGTGGGCGTGAACTGGCTGGTGAAACCGTTCTCCATGGCGCTGCTCGGCTGGCTGTTCATCGGATTCCTGTTTCGCCCGCTGCTGCCGGTCGGGCAGGTGGACAGCTACATCGCCGGCCTCATCATCCTCGCCGCGGCCCCCTGTACGGCGATGGTGTTCGTCTGGTCGAATCTTGTGGACGGCGAGCCGCATTTCACGCTCAGCCAGATCGCGCTCAACGACACAATCATGGTGGTGGCCTTCGCGCCGATCGTCGGGCTGCTGCTGGGCCTTTCGTCGATCACGGTGCCATGGGATACGCTGGTCCTGTCCGTCGTGCTCTACATCGTCGTGCCGGTGATCGCGGCACAGCTTTGGCGCAGCATGGTGCTGCGCCAGGGCGGCACGATGGCGTTGCTGCGCACACTGAAGGCGCTGGGCCCGCTTTCGCTCGTCGCCCTGCTGCTGACGCTGGTGGTGTTGTTCGGCCTGCAGGGCGAACAGATCGTGGCGCAGCCACTGGTGATCCTGCTGCTGGCGGTGCCGATCCTGATCCAGGTCTATTTCAACGCGGGGCTGGCGTACTGGCTGAACCGGCAGCTCGGCGTCGCGTGGTGCGTCGCCGGACCTTCCGCCCTGATCGGTGCCAGCAACTTCTTCGAGCTGGCGGTGGCGACGGCGATCGCGCTGTTCGGTTTCCAGTCGGGCGCCGCCCTCGCAACGGTCGTCGGCGTGCTGGTGGAAGTTCCGGTCATGCTGTCGGTCGTCCGGCTCGTGCGCAGTTCGCGCGGCTGGTATGAACGCAACGCCCCGGCTGGCTCGCCGCAAGCCTGATTCAGCGTCCGCGGGACGTCACGAGGCGGACGGATCCATCTCCGGAACGCCGGCCGCCCGCAGACCGGCGGCATAAAGGTCGCGGTGTTCCGCCTTCTCGAACGGACAGGAGCTGAGGAAACGGCGAACCGTGAACGCGGGTTCGAGCGCCAGCAGCCGCGCGCGGACCGCCACGATCTCATCCTGCAGGCCGAGATGCCCCAGGGCGGCCAAATAGGGCTTGCGGGCAGCCGAAAACGTCGGGCTGCCTTCGGTGACGCACCGGCCGACGGCGACCGCGGCGGCGAAATCGCCGCGCAGCAGTGCGACCATGCAGCGGGCGGTGTCGAAAATGAAGGCGTGCCGGTCGAGCGGCGACAGCTTCCTGAGGCGCTGCAGCCGCTGCTCCGCCTCGACCAGATTGCCCATATAGGCATAGGCGGCCGCGGATAGTCCCCACGCCATCGTCAGGTTCGGATTGCGGGCCAGGGCCCGTTCATGCAGGGTCGTCGCCTCGGGTACGCGCCGGTGCAGATAGGCGCGGACATGGCCGGCAATGGTAAGCGCCCTGGCGTCCTGCGGGTCGAGCATGATGGCGCGCTCGGCGTGCTCTCCGGCGCGCGCGATGCTCTCGGCCCGGTCGCCGGTCCAATCCTGCGCGACCTGCAGCATGTGCCACCATGCGTACCACGCATGCGCGGCGGCATAGTCCGGCTCCAGCGCGATCGCCTGGCGCAGCAGTTCGCCGGCCTGCGCGACCAGCGGGCGCTCCAGCCGGTCGATCATCGCCAGAGCGCGCAGCAGCAGATCGTAGGCGGTGGCGCCGGACGCCGGACGCGACAGCATGCGCCGCGATTCGATCAGCAGGATCTCGGTGTCGATCTGGGCCACCGCCTCGGCCGCGATCTCGTCCTGCAGCACCAGCAGATCGGTGCCCTGGCGGTCGAAGCGGCGCGACCAGACGACCTGGTTGCCGGCGCGCAGATCAAGCAGACGCATGGCGATGCGCAGCCGCCCCTGCACGCGCTGGATGGTGCCGTCCAGCAGGAAGTGAATGTCGAAGGCGCGGCGGATGGCGTTCTCGTCGCGCGTCTGCGCGGCAAAGCGGGCCAGCGCGCCGGACGATACCAGGAACATCCAGCGGAAACGCGCCAACGCGGCGGTGATCTCCTCGGCAAGACCGGTGCCGAGATGCGCTTCCGCCTCGGTCGCGCCGATCAGTTGCAGCGGCATCACGCCGACGCGCGCGCCGCCGTGCGAACCGGCGCGCGATTCGGCACGCGGTTCGCCCGGCGTCTCGGGCCCCTCGCTGCGTGACGCCAGGCGCGTGTCGAACGGCGAAGCCAGCGCACGCCGCGGCGCGCCGGTCGCACGCAGCTCGCCGATCAGCCGGTTGGTCTCCTCCGACGGCTGGGCGTCGAGCAGTTCCGCCAGGACCGCGCTGCATTTCTCATAGGCCTGGATCGCCAGGCCGCGCTCGCCGCGCACGGCATGCGACCGCATCAACGCGCGCCAGGCGCCCTCATGCGTGCGGTCGATCGCGAGCAGCTGCTGCGCAGCGGCGATCATGCCGTCCGGCTCGGTCTGCTCGCGCAGCAGCACCTCGGCCACAGCGCGGGCACGGTCGCGCAGCCGCTCCCGCTCGGCGGACAGCCAGACGTCGAACGCGGGACCGATGCCGTCCAGGTCTTCCAGCAGTTCCCCATCCAGCAGCGACAACGCCGCCGGCCTGGCGGGCGTAGCGCGCAGCACCTCCTCCACGTCCACCCAGGCGGCGCCGGTCCGCAGCGCGAGATGGTCGCGCGTCGCCATCAGCACCCGCGAACCGACCGGGCCCAGCGTCTCCAGCAGCCGATGGAGTTCCTGACGCAGCGAAGCGCGCGCCTGCTCCTCCGGCCGGCGGCTCCACAGCAGTTCCGCGAGGCGGCTGCGCAGCACCGGCCGCGGCACCGACAGCGCCAGCACCGCCAGCAGGGCGCGCGTTTTGCGGCCGGGCGGCAGGACGCTTTCGCTGGTCAGCGTCCAGGCCTCCATCTGGCCAATCAGCCGCAGCCGCACCACCACCCAGTCGGGGTCGGCAGGCGGCGCATGACCGGCAATTCGTGGGGGAACTCCGGCGATCATGGATGATTATGGGCGCGCACCGGGGCGGTTTTGCAAGTGGTGCGCGCCAGCTACTTTCGCAGCGTCAGATCGCTGCCGCCGCGAAGATCGGTCGCACGTCCCGCCGCCACGGGCCTTCGTATTGCGCAAGCCAATGCTCCGCCTGCGTCGGCGCGCCGGCGGCGATCGCCTCCAGCGGTGCGAGGTGGACGCTCTCGTCCTGCCCGGCGGCATCGCGGCGGGCGCGCGCGCGCAGCCCGTCGCGCGCGATCGCCACCGTCGCGGCAGCCAGGTCGCGCACCGTTCCGCCCTGCCACGGCGTCGCCAGCCCGAGTCGCGGCACCAGCGGGCGCAGGGCTGCGAACGCCGTCCAGGGATGCGCGCGCACCAGTGATTCGGCCGCGGCCAGCGCCGCGTCGTCGTACAGCAGGCCGACCCACAGGGCCGACTGCGCCAGCATCATCGCCGGCGAGCCGGCATCGGCGCCGCGCATCTCCAGGAATCGCTTCAGGCGCACATCGGTGAACGCCGTCGTCATGTGGTCGGCGAAGTCGCCGACCGTGGCGCGCCCGGCCGGCCCGTCGGCGAACCCGCCGGCCATGAAGCGGCGGAACGATGCGCCCGCCAGATCGACATAGCCGCCGTCGCGCGCGACGAAATACATCGGCACGTCGAGCAGCCATTCGACATAGCGCTCGAACCCGAAGCCCTCGTCAAAGAAGGCCGCCGGCATGCCGGTGCGGTCGGGGTCGGTATCGGTCCAGACATGGGCGCGATACGACAGGAAGCCGTTCGGCCGGCCCTCGCTGAACGGCGAGTTGGCGAACAGCGCCGTCGCCACCGGCTGCAGCGCGAGCGAGACGCGCAGCTTGCGCACCATGTCGCGTTCGGAACTGTAATCCAGGTTGACCTGCACGGTGCAGGTCCGCGTCATCATGTCGAGGCCGAGATTGCCGACGCGCGGCATGTAGCGGCGCATGATGGCGTAGCGCCCCTTCGGCATCCACGGCATCGCCGCCCGCGACGCGGTCGGGTGGAAGCCGAGCGGCGCGAAACCGAGGCCGAGCGGCTCCGCCGCCGCGCGCACGGCAGCGAGATGCGCCGCGAATTCGTCGCGCGTGTCGTGCAGCGTCGGCAGCAAGCCGCCTGACAGCTCCAGCTGCCCGGCCGGTTCCAGCGAGACGGAGGCATCGCCGCGCTTGAGCCCGATCGGGTTGTCGCCGTCCAGGATCGGCGTCCAGCCGTCCGTTGCCATGCGCTCCAGCAACCCGCGGATGCCGTCCGGCGCATACGGCGGCGGGGCGAGGTCGGTGCGACGGAAGCCGAACTTCTCGTGTTCGGTGCCGATCGCAAACTGCTCCTTCGGCTTGCAGCCCGCGGCAATGTGCTCGGCGAGCTGGCGGACCGACGTGATCGGCGTGGCGTCGGCCTCTCCGGGATTCGACATCTGGATTCCGTGCAGTTCTGATGCGGCGTCGTCGGTGTCTTACCCGCCGCCCGGCGCCTGCAACAGCGCCAGCCCGACGATGGCGGCCGTCTCCGCCCGCAGGATGCGCGGGCCGAGCGACACCGGCTTCACAAAGGTGTGGCGGACCAGTTCGTCAAGTTCGCCGGGCGCGAAACCGCCCTCCGGCCCGATCAGCAGCCCCGCCGGCCCGATCTGCGGCCGCAGCGGCGGTACCGCGGCGCGCTCCAGAGCCGCGAACAGCGGCCGCGCCGCGGGCCAACCGGCGAGCAGGTCCGGCAGGCGTTGCGGCGGGGCGAGGCGCGGCACGGTCAGCCGCTCGCACTGCTCAGCCGCCTCGGTCGCGATCGCCGCCAGCCGGTCCGGGTTGATCCGGGCGGCATTGCAGCGCGCGGACAGCACCGGCAGCAGCACCGACGCGCCGAGTTCGGTTGCCTTCTGCACCAGCAGGTCGGTCGCGTCGCGCTTCAGCACGGCGAAGGCAAGCCACAGGTCCGGCTCTGGCGCCTGCGGGCGGAGTCGCCGCTCGACCGACAGGCGGGCGCGGTCGCGGCGCAGCGCCAGGATGCGCGCCTCCCACTCGCCATCGGCACCGTTGAACAGGCGCACGGTTTCGCCGATCGCCCGCCGCATCACCGCGGCGAGGTAGTGCGCCTGGCCCTGCGTCGCCTCCAGCACGGCGCCGGTGGCCAACGGGGATACGACGTGAAGACGGATTGACCCGGACATGACGGCGGGGACATTAGCAGCGATGGCCGCACATACCGACATCATCGTTTCCGGCTGGGTGGCGAGGCTGCCACCGGCGTGGACACCCTATGCGCTGCTGGCACGGCTGGACCGGCCGATCGGCTCCTGGCTGCTGTTCCTGCCCGGGCTGTGGTCGATCCTGCTGGGCCGGGCGCCGGCCGCGCCGACGCTGCGGCTGCTGGTGCTGTTCGGGGTCGGCAGCGTGGTCATGCGGGCCGCCGGTTGCGTCGTCAACGACATGTGGGACCGCGACCTCGACCGCCGCGTCACCCGCACCGCCGGCCGTCCGCTCGCCGCCGGGCTGCTGTCGATGCGCCAGGCCGCGGCGTTCCTGGCGGCGCTGCTGCTGCTGGGCCTTGGGATCCTGCTGCAGCTCAATCTGCGCGCGCAGGCGCTGGGTGCGGCGTCGCTGCTGCTGGTGGGCCTCTATCCGCTCGCCAAGCGGGTGACGTGGTGGCCGCAGCTGGCGATGGGATTCACCTTCGGCTTTGGCGCCCCGCTCGGCTACGTCGCCGCGACCGGCCGGTTCGACGCGGCGTTCTGGGCGATCTATGCCGCGGCGATCCTGTGGGACGTGGGCTTCGACACGATCTACGCCCACCAGGACCGCGAGGACGACGCGCTGATCGGCGTGCGCTCCACCGCGCGGCTGTTCGGCGCGCACACCCGTCCCTTCCTCGCCGCCTGCTACGCCGCGACCGTGGCGGTGCTGGCGCTGGCCGGCTGGGCGGCCGGACTTTCCGCGGCGTTCTTCGCCGCGTTGGCGTTGCCGGCGGCGCTGCTGGGCTGGCAGGTGGCGCGGCTCGACATCGACGATCCGGCGCTGTGCCTGCGGCTGTTCCGCGCCAACCGCGAGGTCGGGCTGGCGGTCGGGCTGGCGATCCTGCTCGGGCGGCTGTGAGCGCCGCCGCCGGCTTCATCCGTGTCCACACGGCGCGCGCCGCGCCGCCGCTGGTGCCTGAGATCGCGCTGCAGCTCGCGACCGAGATCACGCCGATCTGGCAGGCGAGCGAGGACTGGCTGCAGGCGCGCGGCGTGGAACCGCCGTTCTGGGCCTTTGCCTGGCCGGGTGGGCAGGCGCTGGCGCGGCACGTCCTGGACCACCCGAAGACGGTCGCCGGCCGGCGCGTGCTGGATTTCGCCGCCGGCTGCGGGGTTGCCGCCATCGCCGCCGCGCGCGCCGGCGCCGCCGCGGTGGAGGCGGCGGACATCGACCCGCTCGCCGCCGCCGCCATCGCCCTGAACGCGGCGGCGAATGGCGTCGCGGTCGGCGTGCTGGCCGAGGACGTGGTGGGCGCGCCCGGCCGCTGGGACCTGATCCTGTGCGGCGACGTCTGCTACGAGGCGCCGATGACGCGCCACATCCTGCCCTGGCTGCGGCGCATGGCCGCCACGGCCGAGGTCTGGGTCGCCGACCCCGGCCGCGCCTATCTGCCGCGCGCGGGCCTGGCGCCGTTCGCCCGCTACGCCGTTCCCACCACCACCGAGCTGGAGGACCGCAGCGAACGCACGGTAACGATCGCCCGGCTCTCGCCCACGGAATAATCGGGCGCGCCCGCGCTCGCTACTCGCGCGCCAGCAGGCGGTCGTTGATGAAGGTGGACAGGCCGTGCGCGCGGAACGTCGCGCGCAGGTGGTTCTCGTCATAGTCGTCGCGCACCCAGTCGAGGAACGGCTTCCGTCCCTCGGCGGTGGCGGCGTATTGCAGGAAGAAGGCGTCGAGCACGCCGGTGCGCGAGCGGTTGAAATGGCCGAAGCGCCAGGACA
>JAJZVE010000106.1 GCA_021845835.1 Pseudomonadota bacterium
GGGTTGTCGTCGCCTCCGGCGCGATCCAGTAGCGGCCGACCGTCACCACGCGCAGCGTCAGGCGCCGCGCGCCGCGCACGTCCAGTTCGGCCGCGCCGTCGGTCCAGCGCCAGCCGCCTTCCGGCGCGTGCCAGCCCGATCCGAGCCGTGCATCGTCGAGCGCGAGGCCCACGCCGTCGAGCCACAGCGCGCCGATGGCGACGCCGAGGCGGCGCTCGTCCGCGCCGGGCGCGCGCGTGTGCAGCGGCGTCCAGCAGCGCGACTGCAGCCGCACCACGGCGGTTCCCTCCGGCAACCCGGCCGTCCAGACATCGCCGTCCGGCTGCAGCGGCAGCGTGCGTCCCGCCGTCGCGACGCACAGCGCCGGGTCGTCGGTCGCGCCGAAGCCGAGCAGCGGAATGCGCGCCGCGATCGCGTCCCGCACGCCGGCCAGCACCGGACCATCGACGATCAGCGGCGCGCAGGCGGCGTCGGCCCAGATGCGCAGCGCCTGCGCCGGCGACGGCGCGAAGCGCGGATGCAGTTGCGTCGCGCCGGCGCCGGCGCCGTCGGCGAAGGCGTTGCGGTTGCCGGTGTCGAGATAGGATTCGGCGGGCAGCCCCTCGGCCAGCAGCACGTCGTGACGGTCCAGCTCGACATGGTAGTAGGCGACGCGGCCGTGCCAGTCCTCCTGCACGACGCTGGCGCCGTTGATCAGGTAGCGCACCGGGATCAGCACGCCGTCCAGCGCCAGCGCGTGATCGGGCGACAGCAGCAGGTCGCGCCGCGGCTGTCCGGGCGCGATGGCGCCGGCGCGCACGCGCACCGGCATCGCGTCGGCCGGGCGCGGATGGCGCGCTGCCTCGAACGCGCGCCAGCCGACCCATGCCACCGGCGCCAGCCGGCCGTCGCGCGTGACGGCGCGGTCCGCGCCCGGCCGCAATGCTTCCACCGCGACCTCGCCGCGCGCGGTCAGGATCAGCGTGCCGCGCAGGAAGCACGGCGTCAGGCCGGTCGCGTTGCTGAACTGCAGCAGTTGGATGTTGGTCAGCGTGTCGGTCACGCTGTTGAGCGTATCGGTCACGCTGACCGTGCCGGCGTTGCCGATCACCGTGTAGTCGGCGCTCGGTCCGCTCAGCACGACGGTATTGACGCCGCCGCCGCCGTTGATGGTGTCGGCCTGCGCGTTCAGCGTGAACACGTCGTTGCCGCTGCCGCCGACGGCGGAATTGATGGTGGTGCCGGCGGCGATGCCGATGTTGTCGGTCAGCCCGTCGGCACTGCTGAAGGCGCCGGCGTTCAGGTTGACGTAGGACGCGGCGCTGAAGCCCGACAGGTCGAGCGTGTTGTTGGCCCCGGCGTCGTACAGCGTCACCACCGGGACCGGGTTCGCCGCGAAGTTGTAGACCGAAAGCGGTGAGGCGGAGGAAAAGCTGGAACTGAAGCCAAAGGTGTCGTTGCCGCCCAGCGCGCTGGTGTTGGCGCCGTAGATCATCTGCGCCGCGCCGATGTCGTACATCATCGGCGTCTGCGGCATCACCTCGACAGTGCCGTCCTGCCAGCTCGCGCCGGACTGCGTCGGGTCGATGTACGACATCACGCTGTACTGGCGCGTGTCGGTGTAGAAGATCTGGTCGGACAGGAAATTGGCGCTCTGCAGGCCGTCGTTGTACGGGCCGGGATGGCCGAAGCCGATGGCGTGGCCCAGCTCGTGCAGCACGGTGAGGAAGCCGTAGCCGCCGGCGCCGCTGGTGTCGGCGGTGCCGAAATGGCTCAGATCCTGCCAGCCGTAGATCTGGGTATCGATGCTGATGGTGGCGGAGCCGGCGACCTGCAGGGTCTGGCCGCCGACGACATCGTTGACGATGCTGTATGTGGTTTCGGCGGTGCTGCCGCTGTTGGTGGTGATGGTCAGGTCGGCGGTGTGGGTTGCGTCCGCGGTCGCGAAATTGATGTTGGCAAAGTCGGAATAGAGGCTCATGCCCTGCACGAACGCAGTCTCGGCCTGCGGCGTGAAGGTATTGCCAGCCTGGAACGTGTAATAGACCGTCGGATTCGGCGTCACCCAGCCATGCGTCTCGGGCGTGTTGTTCGGTGCCGGAAAGATCGTGTCGAAGCTGTTCTGCACCATGTAGTTTTCGACGACCGACGGCGAGCCGATCGTTTCCGTCGTCAGCACGCTGCCGCCCTGGCCGTCCGCAATCGCGTTCCACGCCGTCGCCCCGGATGCGATCGCGATCGTGGCAACCGCGCTGGTGCCGTTCAGCACCGTCAGCACATGCGACGTCGCGTCATACGTCGTGCCGGTGGCGGCGGCGTTGATGTCGATGATGTCGTGGCCGGCGAAATTGGCGATTGTGCCGGCGAAGGCGGCGACGTTGCCGAGGTCGAGCGTGGCGTCGGTGGCGGTGCCGAAGTCGATCACCTGGCCGCTGCCGACCGCGCCGGCCAGCGTCAGGTGGTTGCTGACCTCGACGGTGCCGGTGCCGGTGAGCGATCCGGCGACCGTCACGGTGCCGGCGGTGTCGGCGATCACGCCGCTGTTCGCCACGTCGCCGCTGAAGGTGAGCGTGCCGCTGGCCATCCCCGCGCCGGGCGCGGCATCGGTGATGGTGCCGCTGTTGATGAGGGTGCCGGTGATCCCGAGCGAGCCGCCGGAGACGACCATCGCGACGCTGTTGGTGACGCCGCCGCCGAACGAGACGGTGCCGCCGGCATCGGTGATGGTGCCGCTGTTGGTCACCCCGCCGCTGGCGGACAGGGAGCCGAAGGCGATCACGCTGATGCTGCCGCTGTTGTCCAGCGATCCGGTATCGGTGATCGTGCCGGGCAGGTAGGAGGTGCCGTTGAAGGCGCTGTCCGAGAGCAGACCCTGGTTGATCAGGCTGCCCGACGCCGCCAGCGATCCGGAATTGCTGACCGCGATCGTGCCGGCGGCGGCATTGGTGAACCCGGCGGCGATCGTGGCCGCACCGGCAATCGCCATGTTGCCGCTGTTGCTGCCGCCGTCGATCGTGGCCGCCGCGTCGTTGCCGACGGCAAGACTGCCGCTGTTGGTCATGCCGCCGCCGGCGGCGAGCGTACCGAACGGGGAGACGGTGATGGTGCTCTGGTTCACCAGCGAGCCGGTCACGTCGATGGTGCCGGGCGACCACGCCCCGCCGAGGGACTCGCTCGCCAGGATCACACCGAGATTGGTCAGGGTGCCGGACGCGGCCAGCAGGCCGAAGCCGGTCACGGCGACGGTGCCGGTTGCCTCGTTGGTGACGGCGCCGCTGGTGGAAAGTGTGCCGCCCGCGACGCTGATGCCGCTGCTGTTGGTCACGCCGCCGCCCAGGGTCAGCGTGCCGCCGGCGACCGTGACGCTGCCGCTGTTGGCGACGCCGCCGGTGGCGCTGATCACGGCGAAAGACGGCACATACAGGGAGCCGGTATTATCCAGCGAGCCGGTCATCGTGACCGTGCCACCGGTGTAGGACGTGGCGCCCGGCGCTGCGCTGGCGTAGATGGTTCCCTGGTTGAGCACCGACCCGGCAAGCGTCAGCGCCGCCGCGGAGGCCGCGTCAATGGTCGCCGTGGCGCTGTTCGTCACTGTCGTCGCGACATCGAGCTGCGCCGAGGTGTCGGCAGCCAGCACGCCGTCGTTAAGGAACGCCGCGCTGCTCGTGCCGATGACCGAAAGGCTCGCCGTGCCGGTCGCCTCGACCAGTCCCGTATTGGTGAAGCTGGCAGCCGTGCCGTTGGATTCGATGTCGAGCGTCAGGGTGTTGCCGCTGAACTCGGCGTCCAGCGTGCCGGCGAAGCCGGTCGTGCCGCGTGCAAAGAAAGTGAACGCGCCGTTGTTGGGCGATCCGAACGGCGTGTCGATCAGCATGCCGCTGCCGAACTGCTCGTTGCTCATGTCGAGCACGGAGGCGACCGTGCCGGCGTTGGCGAGCTCGACGGTAATGCCGTCCAGCGTGCCCTGGCCCGCAACGGCCGCGTCCGCCGGCGTGATGGTGACGGTGCCTTCGATGACGGCGGTGTCGCCGCTGGCGGGCGGGCCGGAGGGGCTCCAGCCGGTGCCGGTGAACCAGTCGCCCGAGCCAGTCCAGACATCGGTCGTCATTTGCCGCCGCCCCCGGTTCAATACCGCGAGCGACATGATAGCCGAAAACGCGAATCACGTGAAAGTGTTTGCCGCACCGGGCGAGGCGGGTGTGGCTGGCCGGCGCAGGTATTTCGTGTAAATACGCTTCACATGAGTTTCGACCGCCGGCAGGACCGGGCCCAGCGCGACAGCTACCACCACGGCAACCTGCGCGAGGCGCTGATCGAGGCCGCCTTGCGCCTGGTGGCGGAGCGCGGTCCCGCCGGCTTCGCCTTCGTCGAGCTGGCTCGCGCCGCCGGTGTCAGCCCGGCCGCGCCGTACCGCCATTTCCGCGACCGCAACGCGCTGCTGGCGGAGATCGCCCGCCGCGGCTTCGTCCGCTTTGCCGCCGACATGGAGCGGATGTGGAACGAGGGCCGCCCCGACCCGGTCACGGCACTGGAAAATTGCGGCAAGGCGTATCTCGCCTTCGCCCGCCGCGACCCGGCCTCCTACGCCGTGATGTTCGAATCCGGCCTGCCGCTGGAGGAGGAGCCGGCGCTGCGCCAGGCCGCCGACCTCGCCTTCGGCGTGCTGCGCCGTGCCGCCGACGCCGCCTGCGCGGTCGCCCGCGACCACCGCCCGCCGGCGCTGATGGTGGCGCTGCATGTCTGGGCGATGGCGCACGGCATCGCCTCGCTGTTCGTCAGCCGGCCGCACAAGCTGCCGATGACGCCGGAGGATCTGCTGGAGGCGGGGCTGCTGGTCTATCTGCAGTCGCTCGGGCTGGCGGGCGCGCCGCCGGCCGCGCGCGGTTCCTGACACGGCAGGCTTGACAGCCGGCCGCCACCTCCCCAGCATGTAAATGCCATTTACATGGACCTGGGAGGGTCACATGATGCTCGCGGCGAAGATGGACGAGTACGGCCGAGCCGGCTGGATCGCGGCGATGATCCTCGCCTTCTGGGTGTTCTGGCCGCTCGGCCTTGCCCTGCTGGCGTTCCTGATGTTCAGCGGCCGGCTGCTGCGCGGCTGCGGCCCGCACGGGGCGGGGCGCTGGCACAACATGGGCGAGCGTGCCGGCGGCGGCTGCTGCGGCGGCGGGCGGCGGCGCTGGGGCAGCGTGCCGGGCAGCGGCAATGCCGCCTTCGATGACTACCGCGCCGAGACGCTGCGCCGGCTGGAAGAAGAGCAGCAGGAATTCGTGGCCTATCTGGAGCGGCTGCGCCGCGCCAAGGACAAGGCGGAATTCGACCAGTTCATGGCCGAACGCCGCAACCGCCCGATGGAGCCGGAGGCGCCGCCGGGCGCCGGCTGATCACGCCCGACGGCAGGCGCCCCTCCCGCCGGGAGGGGCGCTTTTCGTTGCCCGGCCTCAGCGGATGCCGGCGTCGATCAGCGACACCAGCCCGCCGATCGATTGCGGCGTCACCACGCCGGCGCCGGTGTTCAGCATCAGGCCCGGCATCCTGTATTTCGCCGTCATCACGCACTGCACCACCGGCATGAAGCCCTGCAGATACAGCAACTGGTCCAGCGTCGCCGAGACGTAGCCCGACTTCAGCCCGCCGATGGTCGCCGGCGCGAGGTCGATGCCGCCCACCGTGACCTCGCCCGGCTTCTTGCCGGCCTTCTTCAGCACGTCCGCCAGCACCCCGGTGACGCCGCCGTGCTGCGTGCCGATCGCCTTCAGGTGCGGGTGCGACTGCACATAGGCGGTCAGCACCGGGATCGCGAGCGTCGGGTCGGAGTTTGCTTCCTGCGTGATCTCCAGCCGGTCCACCTTCAGCCCGGCCTTCTCCAGCGTGTCGGCCAGGCCCTTTTCCGACAGGCCGCGCTCGGCCTGGCTGAACACGCCATAGACCATCGCCTCGTCGCCGGACTTCAGGTGCCCGGCCGCGATCATCCCGGTGGCGGCCAGCGTGCCGCCGGCATAGAGATCGACGCCGGCATAGCCGAAGCCCTTCGGTCCGAATTCCTTCTCCAGCGACGTGAGCGGCGAGTTGCCGTCGGTGACGACGATGCCCTCCTCCACCGCCTGCTTCACCAGGTCGTGGAAGGCGTCCGCACCCGGATGGCCCATGATGACGATGCAGGACGGCTTTGCCGCCATCGCCTGCTTGAACTGCGCGATCATCGTCTCCGGCGCCCAGGCGGAGAACTGCGAATCGAGCTTGTCCACGCCCAGCGCCCTGGCGGCGGCGGCGGCGCCGGTCTGGCGCGCCAGCGTGGCGCCGTCGCCGGGGTTGCCGCCCATCTGCATGTAGATGGTGACGCCCTTGCCGGGTGCGTCGTCGGCCGCGCGGGCCGTGGCGGCGCCGAAGCCGAACGCCGCGACGGCGGCGCCTGCGAGCAGCATTTTCGACCAAGTCATCCTGGTTTCTCCTTACGCTTGATGGCCGTCCCTAGCCCTTTTGCGTTCCGGCACCGCCCGGTGCCGCACGCCCGCCGGCCGCAAGACCGCGGCCGGAGTCCCTCGCCCCGCGGAACCGGCGCAGCACGGCAGCGCGCCGTCCGGGTTCCTCGACGAACAGGTAGAACACGATCGCGATCAGGAAGATCAGCCCCTGCACCGTGCGCACCCAGGCGCCGGTGAGGCCGGAGGCAACCAGTCCGGCCTCGACCATCCAGATGATGAAGCAGCCGAACACGGTGCCGACGATGGTGGCGCGCCCGCCGAAGATCGAAGTGCCGCCGATCAGCACCGCCGCGATCGCGGTCAGCAGATAGCCCTGGCCCTGGTTACCGAAATAATTCTTGTTCTCCAGCGTCAGCATCATCGCCGCGATCGCCGCGAGCGTGCCCATCAGCGTGTACAGCCTGATCTTCTCGCGCTCGACGTTGATGCCGACGACGCGCGCCACGTCGTTGGAATCGCCGATGAACAGGACGTGCTCGCCGAAGCGGTGGCGGTTCAGGATGAACCACAGGAACACCAGGATCAGCACCGTCCACACCGCCTGCACGGAAATCTGGTCCTGCCAGGCGACCGAGTTGGGATCGCCGAAATTGCCGACGATCAATTTCCAGACGCTGCTGTCCTCGGCGCCGCGCAGCGCGTAGGACTTGCCGCCCGACAGCACCGTCGCCATGCCGGACCAGAAGAACTGCGTGCCCAGGGTCGCGATGAAGCTCGGGATGCCGATGCGCGCGATCAGCAGCCCGTTCACCACGCCGACCAGCACGCCCGACAGCAGCCCGCCGAGCACGGCGAGCCAGCCGAGATGGTACTCCTTGAACAGCACCGCGAAGGTGAAGCCGGAAAAGGCGATGACGGAAGGAAAGGACAGGTCGATCTCGCCCGCGCCGATCACGAAGGTCAGGCCCGTCGCCAGCAGGATCAGCGGCGGCGCGGTGGACAGCAGCGTGGTGTAGATCTGCGGCGCCAGGAACACTTCCGGCGCCGTGTACATGAACAGCCCCAGCATCAGCGCGAACACGACGATGATCGGCAGCCCCTCGATGCGGGCAAACAGGCCGGGGCTTGCGGTGCGGTCGGACATGCGGCGCTCCGCTCAGTGATGCTGTTGCAGGTCGATCAGGTATTCGGTGAGCTCCGGCACGGTCATGTCGCGCGGGCTGATATCGGCGACGATCTCGCCGCGGTCCAGCACCACCATCCGGTCGGCGACCTCATGCACATGGGCCAGGTTGTGCTCGATATAGATGCAGGCGTGGCCGGACTGTTTTATTCTTCGCACGAAGTCGAGCACCTTCCGCACTTCCTTGACCGCCAGCGCCACCGTCGGCTCGTCGAGGATGATGAGGTCGGAATTGAAGTGCATCGCCCGCCCGATGGCGATGCCCTGGCGCTCGCCGCCCGACAACTGCTTGACCGTCGACTCGACGCTGATGCCGGCGCCGCGGAAGCCGATGGTGTTCAGCAGGATGTCCTGCGCGATCCGCTTCTGTTCGCGCACGCGGATGAAGCCGAAGCGGTCGGTGATCTGCCGGCCGACGAAGAAGTTGCGCCACAGCGGCTGCTTCTCGCCCAGCGACCTGTCCTGATAGACGGTCTCGATCGACATCGCGTGCGCCATGCCGACCGAATGGTGGCCGAGGTCGATCTCGCGGTCGCGCACGTAGATGCGGCCCGCGCTGGGCGGGATCACGCCGGTCAGCACCTTGATCAGCGTCGATTTGCCGGCGCCGTTGTCGCCGATCAGGCCGACGATCTCGTTGCGCCCGATCGCCAGGTTGATGTCGCGCAGCGCATGCACGGCACCAAAATACTTCTGCACCCCCTCCATGCGGACGATGTGGGCGAAGTCGCCGCCGGCCGGCCCGGCCCGGTCGCTGTCGAGGCGCGCTGTCATGCCTGCGTCCTGTGTCTCCTCCGCGCCGCCCGACCGGGCAGCATTTGTCAGGCATTTGGCCGTATTCGGTTCCGCATGTCAACCGCGCGGTGCAGACATGGCGGACGGGCGGCGATGGGTTATGCTTCAGCCGGGGCGGCCCGGCCGCGACGCAACGGGAGGGAAAAAGGGAATGAGCGAGAACCCGCATATCGTGCTCGATCCGCGTTTCAACGCGGTCATCTTCCCCCATACCAAAATGGAAAAGGTGTGGACCGGCGCGCGCTGGATGGAAGGGCCGGCGTATTTCCCTGCTGGGCGCTACCTGATCGTCTCCGACATCCCGAATGATCGGCTGCTGCGCTACGACGAATGCGGCAACACCGTCTCCGTGTTCCGTTCCCCCTGCTTCAACGAGAACGGCCACACGGTCGATCGCCAGGGCCGCCTGATCTCCTGCGAGCACCGCGGCCGGGCCGTCAGCCGCACCGAGTTCGACGGCAGCCGCACCGTGCTCGCCGCGCACCACCGCGGCAAGCGGCTCAACTCGCCGAACGACGTCGTGGTTAAGTCAGACAATTCGATCTGGTTCACCGATCCCAGCTACGGCATCGACAGCGAATACGAGGGCGACAAGCTGCCGCAGGAGCAGGACGGCTGCTACGTCTATCGCATCGACCCCGCCGGCGGCGATCCGGTGCCGGTGATCACGACCATGCACAAGCCCAACGGCATCGCCTTCTCTCCCGACGAGAGCCTGCTCTACATCGCCGACACCGGCATGACGCACGATCCCGCCGTCGCGCCGGTGATCCGCGTCTTTCGCGTGAACCCGGACGGGCGCAGCGTGGGCGAGGGGCGGGTGTTCGCGACCTGCACGGCCGGGCTTTATGACGGATTCCGGATCGACATCCACGGTAACCTGTGGACCTCCACCGGCGAGGGCGTGGAGTGCTACCACCCCGACGGCACGCTGCTGGGCAGGATTCCGGTGCCGGAGATCGTCGCCAACGTCACCTTCGGCGGCCCCAAGCGCAACCGTCTCTATATCTGCGGCCAGACCTCGCTCTACTCCCTGTTCCTCAACACGCAGGGACCGAAATACTGCTGATGGGATTGCGGTTGCGCAGGCGCGCCGACTAGGGTTCCCTGTGCAGCAGTCCGCGCCGGCCGCAAGAAGCCGGAGCGGAGGGAGAAACGTCCGCGTGGCCGCGTCCGCCCAAGCCGCCGTCCCGACCGGCGCCGACCCGCCGCCTTTGCTCGCGGTGCACGGCGCCGCCAAGCAGTTCGGCGGCACGCGCGCACTCGACGACGTGGGCCTGACGGTCGGCCGCGGCGAGATCGTCGCCCTGCTGGGCGAGAACGGCGCCGGCAAATCGACGCTGATCAAGGCGCTGGCCGGCGTGCATGCGCTCGACGCGGGCAGCGTTTCGTATCGTGGCCAGGATGCGACGGCATCGCTGCGCCGGCTGCCGATCGCCTTCATCCACCAGGATCTCGGCCTCATCGAATGGATGACGGTGGCGGAGAACACCTGCCTCGCGCTGGGCTACCCGCGCCGGCGCGGTCTCGTGGACTGGCCGGCCGCGCGGGCGCGGGCGGCGCGGGCGCTGGCGGTGCTGGGCGCGGACATCGACCCGGATGCGCGCGTGCAGTCGCTCAGCCGCACGGAAAAGTCGCTGGTCGCGATCAGCCGCGCGCTCGCCGCCGACGCCGAGCTGCTGGTGCTGGACGAGCCGACCGCGAGCCTGCCCGCCGACGAGGTGGCGCGGCTGTTCGCCAGCCTGCGCCGCCTCAAGGCGCGCGGCGTCGCCATGATCTATGTCTCGCACCGGCTCGACGAGGTGTTCGAGATCGCCGACCGCATGGTGGTGCTGCGCGACGGCCGCGTCGTCGGCGACCGCCGCGTCGCCGAGACCACGCCCGCGGAGGCGATCCGCTTGATCGTCGGCCGCGAGCCGTCGCAGGTGTTCCGCCGCCCCGTCGAGAGCCACGGCGCCGCCCGCGTCACGCTGCAGCGGCTCGTCATCGACTGGGTCGGCCCGATCGACGCCGAGGTGCATGCCGGCGAGGTGGTCGGCCTGGTCGGCCTGCGCGGCGCCGGGCAGGAGCTGGTGGGGCGCGCCCTGTTCGGCCTGGAGGCGCCGACCGGCGGGCGCATGCTGCTCGACGGCGCGCCGGTCGCGCCGCGCTCGGCGCGGCAGGCGATGGCGGCCGGCATCAACCTGGTCTGGGGCGACCGCTCCGCCGGCTCGATCGTGCCGAACCTGTCGGTGCGCGAGAACATGTTCATCAACCCGACCGCCGCCGGCCTGTCGCGCTTCGCCTATCTCGCGCCGGGGCGGGAGACGGCGGCGGC
>JAJZVE010000107.1 GCA_021845835.1 Pseudomonadota bacterium
CTGATGATCGCCGAGGGCAGCTCCAACAAGTTCATCGCCAAGTCGCTCGGCCTGACCGAGGCGACGGTGAAATATCATCTCGGTAACACCTACCGGAAGCTTGGCTGCAAGCGGCGGCGGGAGGCGATCAGCGCTGCGCGGGCTCTCGGACTGTTGTCCTGAGCGATACGGACCGCTGGCACCGCGAACCTAGACCTTTTTCTCCAAATCCCCGACTTTTCCCGCATTGCTGCAGGTCAGCCCCTGTCGCACCATCATGCCTCAGGGCCGCGGAACGGGGCGTGGCCGCTGTCGGGGGGAAGGAGAGAACGGATGACGAGCAAGGTCTTGCGTTCCGTCGCGGCGGGCGCCTTCGCCCTGGCGGGGCTTTCGGCATCGCTGGCCGATGCCGCAACCCTGGTGACGATGAACACGGTGCAGATCTTCAGCACCGTCGATCCGGCGAAAATCTCGGACTACACCGACTACATGGCCGCGGTGACCCTGTACGACGGGCTGGTGGGCGTCGACTACAGCGGCAACCTGAAGCCGGAACTGGCGTCGAAGTGGGATGTTTCGGCCGACGCCCGGGAAGTCACGTTCCACCTGCGGCCGGATGCGCATTTCTCTGACGGCACGCCGGTGACCGCGAAGGACGTGGTGTACAGCTTCGACCGGCTGCTGAAGATCAACCAGGGTCCGGCCAATCTCTTCGCCGGCGTGCTGAAGCCCGGCTCGGTCACGGCGGTGGACGACCACACCGTGAAGTTCGCCCTGTCCAAGACCTTCGCGCCATTCCTTGCCACGGTTCCCGCCGTGTTCATCCTGAATTCCAAGGTGGTCGAGGCGCATGCCGGCACGGATGACGGCCAGGCGTGGCTTGCCTCTCACACCGCCGGCGCCGGCGGGTACCTGCTGAAAAGCTGGAACCGCGGCAGCCAGATGACGATCGTGCGCGATCCGCACTATTATGGTGGCTGGAAGCAGCATCCGATCGACAGCGTCCACTGGATCATCACCAGCGACGAGGCCACGGTGAAATCACTCGCCGCCTCGGGCGAGCTGACCATGACCAGCCAGTTCCAGACACCGGAAACCTATACGGCACTGGCGAAGATGCCGCGGTTCAAGATCGTCAAGCAGGACACGGCGACGGCGTTCTACCTGAAGATGAACACCCGCAAGGCGCCAACCAGCGACGTGCATATCCGCCGCGCCATCGCCTGCGCCACCGACTACGACACCATCCGCAACACCATCCTGCCCGGCGGCGAGCTCAACGGGCCGTTGCCGAAGGTGTTCGCCGATTCCTACGCGACCGACCTGCCAAAGCCGAAATTCGACCTGCAATGCGCCAAGGCCGAGGTGGCGAAAAGCGCATACGCCGGCAAGGGTGCCATCCCGATCGTCCTGCAATATGTGACCGGCACGAAATTCGAGGAGGACATCGCGCTGCTCATGCAGTCGAACCTCGAACAGGTGGCCTTCAAGGTGACGTTGCAGCCCGATCCATGGAACCGGGTGGTGCAGCTTGCCACCAAGCTGAAGACATCGCCAAACATGTCGGAGGTGTTCTTCGGACCGACCTATCCGAGCCCGGATTCGATGTTCTTCACCCAGTACGACAGCAAGGCTGCCGGCACCTGGGCATCGCTGGAATGGGTGAACAGCCCGGAGATCGACGGACTGATCGACAAGGCCCGCGCGACCGGCGACAAGTCGCAGCAGGCCGCCATCTACAAGGAGCTGCAGCACAAGCTCGTCGCCATGCAGTCGGATGCGTTCCTGGAAACCCAGACCATGCAGCACGCCGAGGACAAGTGCCTGAGCGACTACCGGGCCATTCCGATGCAGTCCTTCGACTATGACTTCAAGCTCTACAGCTGGACCTGCCACTGAGCCTGGCTGGACCGACGTGGAGTTCCTGGTCTTCCTGCTGCGGCGGTTGCTTTGGTCGCTGCTGGTGCTGGTAGGGCTGTCGATCGTCATCTTCCTGATCGCCCGCGTCGTGCCGGGCGATCCGGCCCGGATGGCGCTCGGTCCCACCGCGACGCAGGAGCAGGTCGCCGGCCTCCGCCACAAGCTCGGGCTGGACCGGCCGCTCGTCACGCAATACGCGCTGTTCGTCGCCGCGCTCTCGCACGGCGACCTTGGCCGCTCGCTGCTCACCGAGCGGGCGGTTACCGCCGATATCCGCGAGTCCTTCGCCGCCACGTTCGAACTCGTTGTCGCGGCGATCTTCCTGGCTCTCGTCGTCGGGCTGCCGCTCGGCATCGTCGCCGCCCGCTGGAAGGACCGCTGGCCTGACACGCTCGCGCGCCTGATCGCCATTCTCGGTGCGGTCACGCCGACCTTCTTCCTCGCGCTGCTGCTGCAGCTTCTCGCCGGCTACGTACTGCATGTCCTGCCCACGACCGGCCGGCTCGACCCGTCTGATCCGTTCCATGCCAGCATCACCGGTCTCGTCACCGTCGATTCCGTCCTCCGGGGCCGCTTCGGCGTCACGCTCGACGCGCTCCGCCATATCCTGCTCCCGGCCGCGGCTCTTGCTGCAGCGACAATGGGCCAGATGGCGCGGCTTACCCGCGCCTCCATGCTGGAGGTGATGGGGCAGGACTACATCGAGGCCGCGCGCGCCTTCGGCGTTCCCGACTGGCTGCGCGTGCTGAAATACACGCTCCGCCCCTCCTTCGTGGCGCCGCTGACCATTCTCGGCCTGGAATTCGCGTCGATGATCGGCAACGCCTTCGTGGTGGAGCTGGTATTTTCCTGGCCGGGCATGGCCGCCTATGGCATCCGCACCATCCTGCAAAAGGACCTCAATGCGGTGATGGGCGTGGTGATGGTCTCGGGCGCCTTCTTCGTCGGCGTGAACCTCGTCATCGACGTGCTTGTCGGCCTCGTTGATCCGCGCATCCGCATCCGGGGCGCGCGCGCATGAGCGACGTCCGCCGCCTCTCCGCCGGCTACCAGAGCTGGTACCGCTTCAGCCGCAATCCCACGGCGCTGATCGGGGCGATGATCGTCCTGCTCTGCATCGCCGCTGCGATCCTCGCGCCGTCGATCGCCCCGTTTCCGAACGCCGCGCGGGCGATGGTGGATTTCCGCGCCCGCCACTTGCCGCCATCCGGCTTGCACTGGTTCGGCACCGACGATGTCGGGCGCGACATCTTCAGCCGGGTGATCTTCGGCTACCGCGTCTCGTTGCTGCTGGTAGTCGTGGTGCTCGGCACGGCCGTGCCGTTCGGCGCCGTCCTCGGCATGCTGGCCGGCTACTATGGCGGCTGGGTTGAGATTGCCATCATGCGCACGACCGACATCGCGCTGGCGATCCCGCCGCTGGTGATGGCGCTCGCCGTCGCGGCCGTGCTGTCGCCAGGCCTGTTCCACGCCATGCTGGCCATTGCCGTCCTTTGGTGGACCTGGCACGCGCGGCTTGTCTATTCGCTCACCCGCCAGCTCCGGCTGCAGGAATATATCGAGGCGGCGCGGCTGGTCGGCGCCGGGCCGCTGCACATCCTGTTCCGCGAGCTGCTGCCGAACTGCCTGCCGGCGATCGTGGTGAAATGCTCGCTTGATGCCGGCTTCGTGATCCTGGTCGGCGCCTCGCTTTCGTTCCTCGGCCTCGGCATCCGCCCGCCCACGCCCGACCTCGGCACCATGGTCGCGACCGGCGCCGCCTACCTGCCCGAAGACTGGTGGGAGTCGGTGCTGCCCGGCTGCGCCATTCTGTTCGTCGCCCTCGGCTTCAACCTGCTCGGCGACGGGTTGCGCGATGTGTTCGACGTGCAGGAGGTGCGATGAGCAGCGCCCTTCTGAGCGTCAAGGACCTTTCGGTCGAGTTCACGTCCTACGGTCGGGTGAACGCGGTGCTCGCAGGTGTCACGCTCGCCGTACCCGAACGCTCGCAGGTGGCGCTGGTCGGCGAAAGCGGCTCGGGCAAGACGGTGACGATGAAGGCGATCATGGGCCTGCTGCGCGAGCCGCCAGCCCGTATCACCGGCGGGGAAGTCCTGTTCGACGGCCGCGATCTGCTGCGCGCGCCGCAAGCCGAGCGCGACCGGCTGCGCGGCACCGCGATGGCAATGATCTTCCAGGATCCGATGAGTTCGCTCAACCCGGTGTTCACCATCGCCGACCAGATGGGCACGATCCTGAAATATGCCGACCGCCGCCTGGGCCACGCGCGCAGCCGCGTCGGCCGGCGTGCCCGCGTGCACGAGGTGCTGGCGCAGGTGCGGATGCGCGATCCGGAGCGCGTGGCCGCCGCCTATCCGATCATGTTGTCTGGCGGCATGAAGCAGCGGGTGCTGATCGCCATGGCGCTGCTGTCGCAACCGCGGCTGCTGATCGCCGACGAGCCGGGCACCGCGCTCGACGTCACGACCCAGGCGCAAATCCTGAAGCTGCTCAAGGATCTGGTGGAGGAGCAGCACCTGGCGCTGCTGATGATCACCCACAACCTCGGTGTGGTGCGCGAAACCTCGCACTACGTCTACGTCATGCATCGCGGGCGGATCGTCGAGGAGGCCGACACGCACACGCTGTTCGCCACACCCCGGCAGATCTACACGCGGAACCTGATCGACAGCGTCCCCCGTATCACCGGCGGCATGAGCTTCGACGCGCTCGCCCGCGCCGGGGACGAACCATGACCACGACGCCGATGCTCGCGCTGGAATCGGTTAGCAAGGATTTTCCGCTGCACGATGCCATCGGCCGCCGTACCGGCGCGCTGACCGCCGTGGACAACGTCTCGCTGCGCATCGCACGCGGCGAAATTTACGGTCTTGCCGGCGAAAGCGGCTCGGGCAAGTCCACCATCGCGCGCATGATCCTGGGCCTGACCCCGCCAAGCCGGGGCTGCATCCTGCTCGACGGCGCCGACGTCGCCGCGGCCTCCGGCACCCGCGCCTTCAGTCGCAGGGTGCAGACGGTGTTCCAGAATCCCGGCTCCTCCCTCAACCCGCGCCGGACGGTCGGCCAGTCGCTGGCGGTGCCGCTCGCCGCGCACCGCCTTGCCCGCGGGCGCCGCCGCGAGCGCATCGCGGAATTGCTGGAGATGGTGCGCCTGCCGCCGGACTTCGCCGAGCGCTTTCCGCACGAACTGTCCGGCGGCCAGAAGCAGCGCGTGGCGATTGCCCGCGCGCTGGCGGTCGAGCCGGAACTGGTCGTCCTCGACGAACCGACCTCGGCGCTCGATGTGTCGGTCCAGGCGCGTGTGATCGGGCTGCTGATCGACCTCGGCCGGCGGTTCAATCTCACCTACCTGTTCATCTCGCACGACCTCGGCCTGATGCGGAACTTCGCCCAGCGTGTGGGCGTGCTCTATCGCGGCCGGCTGGTGGAAAGCGGTGCTACGGCGGACCTCTTCGCCGCCCCGAGCCATGCCTATACGCGCCTGCTGCTCGCCTCCGTCCCGGTGATCTCGCCCGAGGAGGAGGCGATGCGCCCTGCGCTGCCGATGATCGGCGGCGAGGTGGCGACGGCGGACCAGCTCCTCGCCGGGCTGGCCACGGACCTCCCGACCCACAGCGAAGTACCGGACACATGATCAGGATCGGCATAGACGTAGGCGGCACCAATACCGATGCCGTGGCAATGGACGGCTCCCGCGTGCTCGCCGGGGTGAAGCGGGCCACCACGGAAGACGTGATGTCCGGCGTCGTGGCCGCGCTCGCCGGCGTGCTGGAGGCGGCGAAGCTGGCGCCCGATTCGGTCGATGTGGTGATGATCGGCACCACGCATTTCACCAACGCCGTCGTGCAGCGCCGCGACCTTGCCCTGACCGCCGCGGTGCGGCTGGGCCTGCCCGCCACCGCCTCGCTGCCGCCGATGGTGGACTGGCCGGAGGATCTGCGCGCCGCCATCGGCAACCATGTCTATCTCGCGCATGGCGGCAACGAGTTCGACGGCCGCATCATCTCGCCACTCGACGAGGCCGAACTCGCCGGCATCGCCGCCGACATCCGCGCCAGGGGCATCGACACGATCGCGATCACCTCGGTGTTCTCGCCGGTCACCGCCGAGTGCGAGCAGCGGGCCGCGAAAATCTTCGCCCGTGAGGTGCCGGGCGCGCATATCACGCTGTCCTCCGAAATCGGCCGCATCGGGCTGCTGGAACGGGAGAACGCGGCGATCATGAATGCCTGCCTGCGCCATCTGTCCGCGAAGGTCGTGGATGCCTTCGGTTGTGCGATCGGCGATGCCGGCATCCGTGGCCGCTTCTTCCTGACACAGAACGACGGCACGCTGATGGAAGCCGGCTTCGCCAAGCGCTTCCCGGTGCTCACCTTTGCCTCCGGCCCGACCAACTCCATGCGCGGCGCGGCCTTCCTCTCCGGCGTCGCCGACGCGATCGTGGTGGACATCGGCGGCACCACCACCGATGTCGGCTCGCTGCAGAAGGGCTTCCCGCGTCAGGCCACCGTCGCCGTCGAGGTAGGTGGCGTGCGCACCAACTTCCGCATGCCGGATGTGTTTTCCATCGGTCTTGGCGGCGGCTCACTGGTGTTCGACAGGCCGGACGGCATCACTGTCGGCCCGCAATCCGTCGGCTACCGGATCGCGACGGAGGCGCTGATCTTCGGCGGCTCGACCCTCACCACCACCGATGTCGAGGTCGCCGCCGGCCGCGCCGCCATCGGCGATGCCGCACGCGTCGCCCATCTCGACGCCGGGCTGCTGTCGCGTGCGCAGGCGACGATCAATGCGATGCTTGAGGATTGCGTGGAGCGTTCGCGCCTGTCGCCCGAACCGCTGCCGGTGATCGTGGTCGGCGGCGGGTCGATCCTGGTGGATGGTCCGATCGCCGGGCTGCAGGTGATCCTGCCCGACCACTACGCCGTTGCCAACGCCGTCGGCGCCGCCATCGCGCAGGTCTCCGGTGAGGTGGACCGCGTCTATTCCTTGGCTGAGATGACCCGCGACGCGGCGCTGGCCGACGCCAAGGCGAAGGCGGTCGAATCCGCCGTCGCCGCCGGCGCGCGGCGCGAGACGATCGACATCGTGGACGTCGAGGACGTGCCGCTTGCCTATCTGCCCGGCAACGCGACGCGCGTGCGCGTCAAGGCGGTGGGAGAGCTTCATGTCGCGTGAGGGCTATGTCCTGACCGAGCGCGACCTGCGCGCGCTCACCGTCGGCGCGGCGCTGCTGGGGACCGGCGGGGGCGGCAATCCCTATGTCGGCATGCTGCGCACCCGCGAACTCATGCGTCGCGGCGCCGCGGTTCGCATCGTGCCGCTCGACGCCCTGCCCGGCGACGTCGCCGTGGGCGTGGTTGGCGGCATCGGCGCGCCCGTCGTCGGTGTCGAGAAATTCGAGGAAGGCGCGGAATGCCTGCGCGCGCTACGCGCCGTGGAAGCCGCCGCGCACGTCACGTTCGGCGCGCTGATCTCCGGCGAGATCGGCGGCGCGAACTCGATGGAGCCGGTGATCACCGCCGCGCAATCCGGTCTGCCGGTGCTGGATGGCGACGGCATGGGCCGTGCCTTCCCCGAGGTGCAGATGTCCACCTTCATGATCTACGGCGCAAAGCCCGCGCCTTCGGCGGTTGCCGACGAGAAGGGCAATGTCGTCGTCTACCAGCAGGTGCTGGACATGTACTGGCTGGAGGCGCTGGCCCGCGGTACCACCGTGCAGATGGGCGCGGCGGCGGGATTCGCGCTGGCGCCGATGCGGATGGATTTCTGCCGCGCCACCGCCGTACCTGGGACGGTGACGCAGGCGATCGCCATCGGCCACGCCATCCTCGACGCCCGCTCCAGGCGGAAGGACGTGATCGAGGAGGTCTGCAAGGCCACGCGCGGGCGGGTGTTCTTCACCGGCAAGATCGTCGATGTCCGCCGCGAGCTGATTGGCGGCTTCGCGCGCGGCCGGGCGAAGATCGCCGGCAGCGAGGACTGGACCGGATCGCAGGCGGAGATCGCCATCCAGAACGAGAACCTCGTGCTGTGGATCGACGGTACTCCGGCCGTGATCGTCCCCGACCTGATCATGAACATCGAGCGCGATACCGGCGAGCCAATCACGACGGAGATGCTGCGCTATGGCCAGCGCGTGGCGGTCATCGGCCTGCCGGCACATGACCTGCTGAAAAGCGAGGCCGCGCTGAAGGTGGTGGGGCCGGCGGCCTTCGGCTACCCGGACCTCATCTACCGCCCGCTCGAAGGAGCCGCGCCATGAACACCGTCCGCAACGTCGGCGTCGCGGAGCTTGAGGACATCGCCATCGGCGGCGCCATTCTCGGTACCGGCGGCGGCGGCGATCCCTATGTCGGCAAGCTCATGGCCCAGCAGGCGATCCGCCGGCATGGCACGGTCAGCCTGGTGGACGTCGAGGACCTTGCCGACGACGCGCTTGTGGTTCCGGTCTGCATGATGGGCGCGCCGACCGTGATGACCGAGAAGCTGCCGCAGGGCGAGGAGCTCGTTATTGCGTTCCGCAAGCTGGAAGCGCTGCTGGGCCGCCGGATCGACGCTGTGCTGTGCGGCGAGGCGGGAGGCATCAACTCTACCACGCCCTTCGTGGTTGCCGCCGCCGCCGGGCGGCCGCTGGTGGATGGCGATGGCATGGGGCGCGCCTATCCCGAATTGCAGATGGTGACGTTCACCCTGCACGGCGTCTCGGCGACGCCGATGGTGCTGTGCGACGACAAGGGCAATTCCATCGTCCTCGATACCGTCTCCAATGCCTGGACCGAGCGCCTCGCGCGCGCCGCCACGGTGGAGATGGGCGGATCGGCGCTGCTGGCGTTCTACCCGATGGATGGCGCCACCGCGAAGCGGGCGGTGGTGCGCGGCACGCTCAGCCTGTGCGCGCGGCTCGGCCGCACGCTGCGCGAGACCCGCGCAGCGCATGGCGAACCGGTCGCCGAGATCGCCCGCATTCTCGCCGCGGACGTGATCTTTCACGGCCGCGTCCGCGACGTGGAGCGCCGCACCGTCGGCGGCTTCGCGCGCGGCACCGCGGAGCTCGAGGGCGTCGAGGACTGGGGCGGCCATCGCTTCCGTCTGCAGTTCCAGAACGAATTCCTGATCGCCTACCGCGACGGCGAACCGCTGGTGACGACACCGGACCTGATCATGCTGCTCGACGCCGAAAGCGGCGCGCCGGTGACGGCAGATTCGCTGCGCTACGGGCTCCGCCTCAAGGCGCTCGCCTGCGCCAGCACGCCGCTGTGGCGCACGCCGGACGGGCTTGCGCTGATCGGCCCGCGCTATTTCGGCTACGACCTCGACTACCGGCCGTTCCAGTCCGGGGGCGGCGGCTGAACGCAGGCTGATCTTGGTGTTGTCGGAGAGCATCAGAATCCGTGAGGTGCGTCACGCTGCGACTGCGTCAGGGAGAAGCGTCATATCCCGCGCAGTATTCATGCCGAATTCCGCCACATCCGTAGAATGCCATACAGGCAGAAGCCATAAACCACGATGCGAGCCACGATGCCAAACATGACACAATCTCCTGTTTGTCCAGAAGAATGATCTATGCCCAAGGATGATTGAAATTCGCAATATTCTGAGCGTATTGTTCGGTGGACCGTCTTCGTAAGGAAAAATTATACGGAATCATTTTGTTCAACTCCAATACGCCATTTTCTTCCCTTATCCGGGTCTCAGGACAGCGAATGCGATGGCCTGCGCGTCAGCGCTGAAGGCCGGTCACCGCCCCCCGGCGCGGCGCAGTTCGCTCGGCGGGACGCCGTACTGCGCTTTGAACGCCCGGCTGAAATGCGCCATGTCGTTGAAGCCCCAGCGGAAGGCGATCTCGGTGAGCGTCCGCCCGGGCCCGGCCTGCATTACCTCCCGGTGGCAATGCCAGAGCCGCCGCTGGCGGATCCAGCGACCGACCGAGACGCCCTGTTCGGCGAACACCAGATGCAGGTAGCGCAGCGACACGCCCTGCGCCGCGGCGATGCGGGAGGGCGTCAGGGTGACGTCGCCGAGGTTGCGCTCGATGTCCTGGCAGAACCGCCGGAAGCTCTCCGCATGGCCGCCAGTGGGCTGCGGCACAGGGCGGCCGGCCATCAGCGCCGCCGCTATGAGGCCCAGCACCGGGTCGATCACCGCCCCGGCGGCACCGTCCTCGATGGTGGCGAACCCCCGCGCGAGCCGTCGGAGCACATCCGCCGCCATCCCGCCGGCGGGCAGGCTGCCCGGCACCACGCTGCCGGCGTAGCGCTCGGCATCGCCCAGCACGGCCTGCAGGCGCGGCTTCGGAACCAGCAGGGTCAGCTTGTGCAGCGGCGCCAGCACCCGGAACTCCATCGCCCGCTCGCTGTCCCACAGCACGAAGTCGCCGGGGGCGAGGGTGGCCTCGCGGTCGTCCTGGCGGATCACCTCGCGGCCCCGCAGATCGAACAGGATGCCGAACCAGGCGCCCTCGCTGCGGGCGATCTGCGGCGGGCGGCGCCAGCCGGTGCAGGGATCGCAGTGGCATTCGACCACGCGCACGCCCTCCAGCTCGCGCTGCCGGATACGGGCATGGAAGGCAGGCCCCGCCGGCGCGGCGAGCGCCCATTCCAGGTGGCTCTGGTTCAGCGCCTGCCGCCAGGCCTCGAACCGGGCCGGGGGCCGATGCGCAGCCGTGGTCCATGCGTCCACCGTCATCGGCGCCTCCCTGGCGCTGGATGCGCCGGCCGCCCGCTGC
>JAJZVE010000108.1 GCA_021845835.1 Pseudomonadota bacterium
CCAAGTGATCCGGATATCGCTGGGCCGGCTGCACGAGGGGCAGGTGAGGGCCTACGCCGCTCTGCGCGGCAGCCGCTTCAAGGCCATCCGCTGCGGCCGCCGCTGGGGCAAGACCGAGCTGGCCAAATCCTGGATCATGCAGGGGCTGGTGCAGGGCGAGGCCTGTGCCTGGATCGCGCCACAGCACATGACCTCCGCCGAGGTCTTCCACGATCTCTGCGGCCGCCTGGGACCGCTGCTGCAGGCCCACTCCCGCGCTGATGGCGTGATGCGCCTGGCAACCGGCGGACGGCTCGACCTCTGGTCCCTCGAGAACCCGATCGTCGGCCGCGGTCGCGGCTACGCCCGCGTGGTGATCGACGAAGCAGCCTACACCCGCCCGGGAGACAGCCGGACCATTGGCTCGATGCAGAACCTCTGGGAGACGGCGATCAAGCCGACCCTCTACGACGAGGGCGGCCAGGCGCTGGTGTGCTCCAACGCGGCCGGCAAGGATCCCGACAACTTCTTCTGCGCCATCTGCACCGACCCCCGGCACGGCTTCCAAGAGTTCCATGCAACGACCATGGACAACCCGTGTCTGCCGAAGCGAGGGCCCGGGGAGAGCCTCGAAGCGTGGCACCAGCGTCGTCAGGCCAATCTGCAGGCGCTGAAGGACAACAATGACCCCCTCGTCTACGCGCAGGAGTACCTCGCCGAGTTCGTCGACTGGTCCGGCCAGGCCTTCTTCAGTCGTGAGAAGCTGCTGGAGAACGGGCAGCCGATACCCGTCCCAGCACCCTGTGACATGGTGTTCGCGGTGATCGACACCGCTTCGAAGACCGGCACGGACCATGACGCCACGGCGGTGACGTACTTCGCCTACGACAGGTTCTCTGCCTCCCGGCCGCTGTGCATCCTGGACTGGGACATCGTGCAGATCGAAGGGGCGTTGCTCGAAGCCTGGCTGCCCAGTGTCTTCAACCGGCTCGACGAACTCGCTCGCCAATGCAGAGCCCGGTACGGCTCGATCGGCGCGTATATCGAGGACAAGAACTCGGGGACCATCCTGCTGCAGCAGGCGCTTCGCCGCGGCTACCCAGTCACCGACATCGAATCCCGCCTCACCGCCTTGGGCAAGGATGAGCGGGCGCTATCCGTCTCCGGCTACGTCCACCAGGGCCTGGTGAAATACACCGAGCCCGCCTTCAACAAGGTCATCGAATACAAGCACAACCTGCGCAACCACCTGCTCGACCAGGTCGAAAGCTTCCGCATCGGCGACAAGCGCTCCCACCGCGAAGACGACCTCCTCGATACCTTCTGCTACGGCATCGCCATGGCACTGGGGAATGGTGACGGGTTTTAGCGGCTGCATGAGCTGGGATGATCGCGGTGCTTACGAGACCGCGATCCTCGTCACTTCAGTTCCTCAAATCTGGGTCATATACGCTGACGGGAGCAAACCTGCCGTTCATTTATTATCGGTCAGCGGCGCACCTCGCTTCAACCATCTCCTTCTGCGAACAGCAATGGCGTTCGGCGTCCCAAGTCGTCGTAGTGGTAGCAATTCCATCTCGGGCTGGGTCGGCTTTGCAGGAGTTCGGCGCGCAACCATTGTCGGTCTTGATGGCGTCAAACATGGCAAGTGTGGCAGTCGAGCATGCGCCACATCGTGGGGATCTCGCCCTTATACGCGAGCACATAGCAGGCAATTATGCCCGTGACAGCCAATGCCAGCACCCCAACTGCCACCCAATACCACATCAGGACGGCTGCCCCAGGTGCTCGAGCTTCCGCTGGCTGCCTTCGAAGATTGGGTTCGCCATCACGATGATGCCGACCAGGAACATGGGGATGGCAAGCAGCCCAATATAAAGGGAGAAGCCGAACGTCGAGAGCGCGATCGGTACCAGAAAGATGTTGGCCGCGATCGCCAGCCGGCACCAGGCGTTGCACATACCCTGGGAACGCCCGCGCAGATGCGTGGGAAACAGTTCGCTCGCCCAGACCCAGACCAGCACCGCGATGCCCACCCATGTTGCGAACCCAAGTGCGAAGAACCCGAGCACCAGCACCACGGCGCTCTTCTGCGCGAAGGCGGCGAGGATTAGCGCGATAATGCCATAGGAGAACACCGAGATGTAGCAGAGCTTGCGCCGCCCAATCCGGTCGATCAGCACCGCGCTCGTAAGTGCCGCCACAAGGCTCACGCACCAGACGCCGGCGCTGAACAGCAGCGTCGCGTTGTTGGACAGCGCCCCCACCGTCTTGAGCACCAGCGGTGTGGCGATGGTTCCGATCGAGCCGGAGAAGCAGTTGAGCGCGAAGACCAGCGACACGAGTGCGGCGCGGCGGCCATAGCGGGGCCCGAGCAACTCGCCGTAGGAGCCCGTGTTGCGCGGCTCCGGGTGCATGATTTCCTCGGTGGCCGTGACGCCGAACGCCTTGAAGGCGGCACGGGCCTCCTCGACACGTCCGTGCGCGAGCAAGAGGCGCGGGCTTTCCGGCAGGCCCTGCCGCCCCAGCAGCGCCAGTAGCGCCGGCACCGCGGCCAGTCCCAGCATCCAGCGCCAGGCTTCGTTGCCGAACATGGCAATGAGCGGGATCGCGATCAGCGTCGAGGTCAGCGCGCCTAGGATCCACATAATGTTGAGCAGCGAGCCGAGGATGGCTCCGCGTTGGCGCCGTGGCGCAATCTCCGCGAGGTAGGCGGTGCTGGTCGGGATATCCATGCCGACACCGATGCCGACTAGGAATCGCATCACGAAGAGCCAGGTCGCCGAGGTGACAAAGGCCGAGCCGATCGCGAACACAACGAAGAAGAAGAGGTTGACGACGAAGATCACGCGCCGGCCCAGCCGGTCCGACATGTCGCCGAAAACCAGAAGCCCGAGGATGGCACCGAGAAACGTGGAAGCGCCGAGGAGCCCCAGCGCTTCCGGCGACAGCCCGAATTGCGGCTTCAGCAGAATGAGCGCCGCCCCCATCACCAACAGGTCGTAGCCGTCGATGAACTCGCCGAACGCGACCAGCGTCGCTGCGTATTTCTGACGGAAGGATAGCGGCTTATCGTCGAATCGGTCGAGATGCGTCGCCCCTTCGGCCGGCTGCGATGTCATGGTTTCCTCTCCCCGTTGTTCTTGTGATGAGGGTAAACTCGATCGAACGTCACGCTCGCGCGTCGAAGCGTCTGCGCATCCAGCTGCAGTCCCAGGCCTACCTCGGTCGGCAACTCGATGGCGCCGTCGCGTGCCGCAGGAACCGCAACACTCTGCAGAGCGTCGAAAATTGGCGTCTCGTCGAACTGCATCTCGAGCAGGTAGGGGTCGCGCAGTGTGGCGCTTACGTGCAGGCTTGCGGCATGGCAGACCGGACCCGTCGGGTTATGCAACGATATCGCAGTACCCACCCGCGCCGCTTCTTCCTCGAGCGCCAGAACCGTCCTCAGGCCGCCAGCATATTTCACGTCTGGCATGATCACGTCGTAGGCGCCGGTGTCGAGGAACGGACGAAATCCCCTCTCGCGCACCATCGTCTCGCAGCCCGCCAGCTTCACGCCCTGACGGTTGGCGCGCTCGCGCAGCGCGCGGATCGCCGCTAAATTTTCTGGTGTCTCGGACAGTGGACACTCCACCCAATAAAGACCCAGCGCTGCGGCGGCATCGATCACATACGCTGCGGTTTTGACGTCGAGCCGCCAGTGGCAGTCGACCATAAGCCGCCGGTCGCCTATCGCCGCGCGCACGGCTTCGATCCGCGCAAGCCCCGGCGTCACCGCCTCGCGCCCCTCGCCGTGCGCGCATCGCCCGGGATCGGCTTCATCGAACGGTGCTATCTTAAAGGCGGCATGCCCGGCTTCGCGGGCTGCTGCGGCACTGGCCACGAACCCGGCGGGCGAGCGGTCTCGCGTGCGACGATTGATGTTGGCATAGACACCGATCGCCTGGCGCCGCGCCCCGCCCAGCGCCGCGGCCAGAGTCACGCCACTCTGGCGCGCGTAAAGGTCCCACGCTGCCTGGTCGAGGGCCGAGGCCGCCGCCGCCTCGGCCAGCGTTGGAAGCTTCCATCCGGTGATTTTTCCCGGCAACACCTCGGCATTGCTTCCGACGACGGACCCCGCGCGCGCCCTGAACGCAGCGAGCACGGCGTCTTCCTGCCCGTTGAGGCTTGCTTCCCCGTATCCGACGCCACCACCGGCGCCGGTCAGCGTGACCAGGATCCATCGTGTCGTCGGCGCGGCCTGGATTACGGCGATGGAAGCCTCCGCGATCTCGTGCGTCATCGCGTCAGGTCTGCGGAAAGAGGCGCTGGAAGAGCTCATACTTCGCCTTCAGGACATGCGCGCCCATCAGCACGCCGACCGCCCCGACATCATTCTCGCGCATCGCGAAAAGGATGTGGCGGTGGTCGCTGACCATGCCGGCGTAACGTTCCGGCGCGAAACCGACGCGCTTCCAGAGCAGGTTGGAAAACAACCAGGAGCGCGCCACCATCCACGCGGCATCGGTGTTGTCGGCGATCGCGTAGAGCGCGACGTGGAAGCGCTGGTTCGCGGCCAGGATGTCGGCGTGGTGCCGCGCCTCGACGCGCTGCTCGAACTCGGCCTGCAGCGTCTCCAGTTGAGCTAGATCGGTCTTGGTGCAGTGCTGCGCTGCCTGTTGCGCGAGCAGAACCTCGATCGCGCTGCGCGTTGAAAAAAGATTGTCGACCGCCCGCCGGTCGAGCGGGGTGACGTGCATGGAACGGCCGGCACCCTGCGTCAGTAATCCCGCACCGTGCATTTCGCGCAGCACCTGGCGCACCGGCATGTGGCTGGTGCCGTAACGCCGGGCCAGTTCGTCGATCGTCAACCTCTCGCCGGGACGAAGCTTCCCCTTAGCGATGTCATCGAGAAGCAGAGCCTTGATGTCAGGTGTGGAGGCGCGTAACTTGATCAAACGGGCTTCCGGTCATTAGAGAGAAGTGCAAAGGGGTGCCACATTTGATCAAAAATGGCAAGCGATGCCACCGAACCTCTCATCTTCGCGCCGTGCCAGGCGCGCGCCATCGAATGTCATGGCGCTGTTCGACATCAGAAATGTCGGCTTGAGAGCGGGCCGGCGCTTTGGGCAACAGGGTCCGAAGTATTGAGAAACGCCCGGAGCACAACGTGGGAAAGGGAGTGACCTACGAGATGTTCTCGCAAGGTGTGCTGGTAACGAGGGACGGCTCAAGGCGATGGGGAGCGGCCAATCCTACGGCTCCACTTCGATATGGGGTGAACCCGATCATCTGTGCTCGTATGGCTATGGCGCCGTGCTCCCTCAAAGGCGTGCATGCCCGCGATGACGCATCCCCACCGATCCGTGGTGAACGGCGGATGAACGGAGGTACCCTACGATGAGGCCCGCTGACCCTGTGCACGTTGCCGTACCGGGCGGCAATATTCTTGGAGAGTCCGCCACGTGGCATCCGAACGAAGACGCGTTGTACTGGGTCGATATCCGTGCCCCTGCTCTGCATCGGCTTGAGCCGAGGAGTGGTGCGCACCAGAGATGGCCAATGCCCGACCTATGTGGGGGCGTCGTCCCGGCTGTCCGGGGCGTCGTGGTCGCACTGCGTACGGATCTTGCTCACTTCAACCCTTTGACCGGCGCACTCGAACGTTTCCTTGAGGTGGAGCGCAGCACAGGCGCGAATCGTCTCAACGAGATGAAATGCGATGCAAGGGGCCGCCTATGGATCGGCAGCATGACGGATTTTGGAGCCGCGACGACAGGCTCACTCTACGTCATTGAGGAATCGGCCGCGCCGCGGCGCGTCCTCACGGATATCACCGTTCCCAACAGCCTTGCGTGGAATCCCGACAACACAGCGCTATACTTCACTGATACCCCCACCGGTACCATTATTCGTTACGAATTCGATGTGGAGACCGGTGAAGTTGGTATGGGCAAAACGACAATCGGCCGCCGGGAACTGGGCCGCCCGGATGGGTGCACTGTAGACGTCGATGGCTATATCTGGAGCACTCGGTATGGCTCTGGTCGCCTCATCCGCTTTGCACCCGACGGGCACGAGGACATGGTCGTCGAGCTACCGGTTAGCCAACCGACCTCGTGCACCTTTGGTGGCGCCGCACGTTCGACACTGTACATTACAACGGCCCGCCAAAACCTCACCGCAGCGGAACTGGAACGCCAGCCTCTTGCCGGACATCTTTTTGCGATGGATCTACCGATCGCCGGCCTCCCCGATTACGTCTTCACGGGTCGGGTACGGAAAGAGTCAAGTGGGTAGTAGATGCCATTCGACAGCGCGGGGGGCGACCACCCGATAGCTGAGAACGCTGTCTGTTGTTCATGTCTCTCGTAAAGTGCTGGCTCTCGCGATGACGGCAAACCCTACGTCCTCTCGCTCAGTTCCAGGTGTATCGCCGCGCAGCGCCGCCAGCAGCATGGCCCCGGCTCGCCGGCCCATCGCAACGCGCTCGACGCGCAGACTGGTCAACGGAATGATGGCCTCTGCCGCGATTTCGAGATCACCGAAGCCGGCGATCGCGAGTTGGCGGGGCACTTGCCACCCCTGGCGCAGACATTCAAATAATACGCCCAGCGCCAACACGTCGTCGCTGCAAAACACGGCATCCGGAGGCTCGGAGATATCGAGAAGCTGTCGGATCGCATCAGCTGCTGCGGCCAGACCTAGACGCGCTTCTACCAGTAGCGCCGGATCCGCCTTAAGCCCTGCCTCACGCAGCGCCGCCACATAGCCGGCCCGACGCTCGCTGGCGCGACTGCGCTCGTCCTGCGGCTCGCTGATCATGGCAATCCGTTTCCGCCCCACATGGATCAGATGCCTCACGATGGCATGGGCGGCCGCCCTATTGGAAAACCCGACCGTCATACCGACCGGCCGCACCGCCAACTCTCCCACCTCGACGACCGGAACGTCCACCGTTTTCAGCAGTTGAAGGGCCCGTGCGGAGTGCCTGCTGTTGGTAAGCACCAAGGCGTCGGCGCGTCGAGCAAGAAAGGTCCGGATCAGCGCCTCCTCTTCGCCAGAGGACGCTCCAGTCATGCCAAGCATGATCTGGTAGCCCTCCGTTCGCATCACCTCGGAAAGGCCCTGAAACAGGTCCCGCAGCAGCGGGCTCGAAAATCCAGGGCCGATGATTGCGATCACGCCAGTGCGGTTGGATGCAAGATTACTGGCGATGACATTGGGAATATAGCCCAGCTCGTTCATTGCCTGTTCGACGCGTGCGCGCGTCTCCGCCGCGACGGTGCCGAGGCCGCGCAGCACGCGCGAAGCGGTGATCTTCGCCACGCCGGCCCGCACGGCAACATCCGCGAGTGTGGGGCGCCCGCTGCCGCGCACTCGCGGTGCGCGGCTTGACCGAGCGTTCATGATACCGGTAGCATTCTCGACAGGGAGAGCGAAAACATCACGGCCACTATGGCGGAAACGGAATCCACGGAACAGGGCCGGCCAGGCCCTGGGTTTGACGGCTATCACCGTCCCGACGGCCGCGTCGGCGTCCGCAATCATCTGCTTGTGCTTTCTCTCGCCGGGCTCACCGGCCCTACCGCTCTGCGTATCGGCACCGCCATCGCCGGTGCGGTTACGATCACATTTCCTTATGGCGCCGGACTTCTTGGGCGCGACCGGGATGTGCATGTCGCAGCGCTGATGGCACTCCCTGCGCACCCCAATGTCGGCGCGACGGTGCTGCTCGGCGACAACCCTCCGCTAATGGCCGAGATCGCCATCGCTGCAAGGGCCACGGGTAAGCCGTTTGCGAGCTTTACCATGGACGACTGCGAGCAGGACGCGATCACGATGACGGAACGTGCTCTGCGCGCCGGCGCAGAGCTGGCCCATTGTATTTCGGCAACTCCCCGCCGTCCGGCGTCACTCAGTACCCTGTTGCTGGGCCTGGAATGTGGGCGGTCCGATCCCAGCTCCGGCCTGGTTGCCAACCCCCTGCTCGGCGTCATTGCGGACCGGCTTGGCGCCGCGGGGGGGGCGGCAATCATCGGAGAGACAACGGAATGGCTCGGTGCCGAACATCTGTTGGCACGCCGTGCGCGCACTCACGAGGTGGCGGAGGCCATCCGTGCCGCGGCGCTCGCGCGCGAGGCGATGGCTGTCGCGGCAGGAATCGACCTTACCGGCAACAACCCAAGCCCGACAAATATCGAGGCGGGGCTTTCCAGCATCGAGGAAAAGTCGCTCGGCAACATTGCAAAAAGCGGCAGCCGCCCCATCGAGGGCCTGCTCGCCTATGGCGAGGCGCCGCGGGGCCCCGGAATGTGGTTGATGGATGCGCCGGCCTACGCACCCGAGTCGCTCACGGGGTTCGTTCTGGCGGGCGCGCAGATGATGCTGTTCACAACCGGTGTCGGTAACTCCTATGTGAGCGCGCTGGCCCCCACCATCAAGTTGTCCGCCAATCCCCGCACCACGGCGCGCCTGCGACAGCAGCTCGATCTCGACGCGAGCGGCGTTTTCACGGGTGAAGAAGACGCAGAGCAGGTGGCCGAGCGGCTGCTCCGCGTCGTGCTTGCCACGGCCTCGGGCCAAGCGACCTGGGGAGAGATCCTGCGCGAGGGCTCGGAGACCATAAGCCGCTTCGGGCCAGCACTTTGACCGGTCGCGACAGCGCCGATGCGATTCGCCTGGCACCCACGGACAACGTGGCGACTGTGCTACGGCCAGTTGCTGCAGGAGAGCGGATCCGTGTCACGTATCGAGGCGAGACCGAGACATTCACTGCAGCGGAGCCGATACCACTGTGCCACAAAATTAGCTTATCCCCGATCCCTGCCGGCTCGCCGGTGCGAAAGTTCGGCGAGGTGATCGGGGAGGCGACCGCGCACATTGCGCCCGGCGCGCATGTCCACACGCACAATCTCATTAGTTGCCGGGGGAGGGCATCGAAATGACTGCGAATGCAGCGGAACACTACCTAAGCGCACTCGACGAAAGGCCGATGTCGCCGCGCCAACGCTTTGCCGCAGGGCTGGTAGCGCTGGGTGAGTTCATCGACGGCTACGACCTGCTGGTGATAGGCGCGGCGCTGATCTACCTGCGCCCTGCATTTCACCTCACGCCGCCGATGATCGGGCTACTCGGCGCGTCGAGCTTCCTCGGTTCCATCGTCGGCCTGCTGGTTTTCGGCGATCTTTCGGACCGGCTGGGCCGGCGCGCGATCTTCGTCGCCAATCTCTTCTTTTTCGTTGTTTTCTCGATCCTTTCTGGGTTCATCACGAGCGCGCCGCAGCTCTTCGTGACCCGCTTCCTCGTCGGTGTCGGCGTGGGTATGGATATCCCGACCAGTACCGCCTACCTCGCGGAAATCGCGCCCCGGCGCAAGCGCGGCGCACTGCTGGGCGCGCTTCCGCAGATCACCTGGATCCTGGGCGCGCTGTTCTCGACGCTGGTGGCACTGCCACTCGGCGCCATCTTCGGGGGCGAGGCGTGGCGTTGGATGTTCGCTCTCGCCGCCGTGCCAGCGTTGCTGGTGCTGCTTGGCCGCCAGACGCTGCCAGAATCACCGCGCTGGCTGATAGCGCAAGGCCGCGTGGACGAGGCGCGCGAGGCGCTGCGCAGCTTCGGCGTCGAGGTCGGGGAGATTCCGGTGTCCCGCTCCACCGGCTCCTACGCCGCCCTGTTCCGCCCGCCGCTGCGCCGGCGCCTGTTCTGGGTCGGCACGATCTTCTTTCTCAACTGCCTGGCCGGGCCGATCGCGACCATCGCGACTCCCTACGTGCTGCACACCGTGGGTGCGCTGTCGATCACGGCGACGCTGATGTTCAGCACGCTGGTCTGGGTCACCAGCCTGATTGGCGCGCTGCTGAGCTTCCAGCTCATCGACCGCATCGGCCGGCGACGCCTGACTTACCTCTCACTGATTCCCGCAGGTGTCTTCGCGGTGCTGCTGGGCGTTTTTGGCGCGCACAACGCGACGCTCCTGGTGACCTTCTTCTTCTTGTTCAGCTTCTTCAACTGGCTCGGCGGACCGTCGCTGCAATGGGCCTGGTCGAGCGAACTGTTCCCGACGGAGCTGCGAGGGCGTTCGCAGGGCGTGTGCAACGGGCTCTGCCGCTTGGCGATCTCGATCAATATCTTCTTGGTGCCCTTGGCGCTCGCGGGCTTCGGCTTCACCCCATTCCTGGTGCTGCTGTCATTACCGATGTTCGCCTATGCTCTTATCGTCAGCCGGGTCTCCTTTTTCGAAAGCTCGGGTGAGGGATTGGAGGCACTATCGAAAGCATGAGCCGGCAGAGCCGCCCTCGGGGCACCTGGAGGACAGTCGGGTGGAACCGAGCTGGTGGCATCCGGAAATGACGCGCGCCGAATGCCACCGCGACATTCGCAGTAATGACGCTTCGGCGGCGAGCGGCGGGGGCGGATGGTATTCGGTGTATAGGCGTAGCGTTCGTGCGATCCAGTTGGGCCGCCGTGCGCCGACATAAACCCGGGACCGGGACGGCCTCTTTGGTGAAGGGCTGCTGCCGATACGAAATCTTGACATCACGACGCGCAGCATGTCGCTTTCGCTCGGAATTCGAAAATCGGAAGGCCAGCCATGGGATCCTCGATACGTGATGCATCGTCGCAGCGTGGTGACGCGA
>JAJZVE010000109.1 GCA_021845835.1 Pseudomonadota bacterium
AACGTCGATGTTCTGAAGACGCTGGTGGGGGACGCGACGGTCACCGATGCGGAGGAGAAATACGGGCTGAACTGGTTCGGCAAGCGCCGGGCGCGCCAACTGGCATTGACGCCGTCCACCGGCACCCTGCGTCCGTGCCCGGAAGACAGTGTGGACTGGGAGACGACCCAGAATCTGATGATCGAGGGCGACAACCTTGAGGTGTTGAAGCTGCTCCAGAAGAGCTACAGTAGAAAAGTCAAGGCAATCTATATCGATCCTCCATATAACACCGGTCGAAATCTTATCTATCCGAACGACTATCAGGATGGAGTTCGAACGTATCTCGAAGTCACCCATCAGATCGAGGGCGGCCAACGCCTAATCAGCACCCCTGAAGCAGGCGGAAGGTTTCATACAAATTGGCTCTCAATGATCTACCCCCGATTGAAGCTTGCCAGAAATCTCCTCCGTCCCGACGGAGTGTTGATTTGTACTATAGATGACAACGAACAGACGACACTCGGAATGTTGCTTAAAGAGGTTTTTGAAGAGGGGGCATATGAGCATGTTTGTATCCCGATAGTTCACAACCCACGAGGAGTGCAGGGAAACAATTTCTCCTATGTTCACGAATATGCCTTCTTCGTATTCCCTGCTGGCACAAAGGCAATAAGCAATCGAAAGATCGACGATTCAGAAAGAGACTGGTCACAATTTCGCAACTGGGGAACAGAGTCTGAAAGAAGCGACGCCAAGAACTGCTTCTATCCTGTCTTGGTAAAGGAGGGTGAGATCGTCGGATTTGGCAGCGTCTGCGACGATACTTTTCATCCTACCCAGACAGAGACTCGAGGCGGAGTCGCTCATGTTTATCCAATCGATAAGTCTGGGGTGGAGCGGAAGTGGCGATATGCAAGACAATCTGTAGACGCCATTCGTAACTTACTTCGCGCTAAGCGATCAAAGACCGGCTACGAGATAGAGATCGGGAAGGATTTTGGCCTCTATAAAACCGTCTGGACTGACAAGCGGTACGATGCCAACGAGTATGGGACGAAAATCGTAGCTGACCTGGTTCCAGATTCTCCCTTCACGTTCCCCAAAAGCTTGTGGGCCGTCTATGACTGCCTCTTCGCTGTCGTTAGTGAAGATCCCAATGCGATCGTCTTGGACTTTTTTGCCGGCAGCGGAACGACTGGTCACGCAATTTTCGAGATAAGCAAAAACATTGGTGGGAATCGGCGGTTTATTTTGGTTCAGCTACCCGAGTCGATCGAGGATAGCACAACTTATCGAACGGTTTTCGACGTCACCAGAGCCCGCGTTCGCGAGGCGAGTGCCCGGATCAGAGCCGAGAATCCGACGTTCTCGGGCGATCTTGGCTTCCGCGTGTTCAAGCTCGACTCGACCAATATCCGCGCCTGGGATCCAGACCGGGACAATATCGCAAAATCTCTCGAAGAGTCGGTGGAGCACCTCAAGGCGGACCGCACCGAACAGGACATTCTCTACGAGCTTCTGCTCAAGCTCGGCCTTGATCTCTGCGTGCCGATCGAGACCAGGACGATCGCCGGCGCGGCAGTGCATAGCGTCGGCGGCGGCGTCCTGATTGCCTGTCTCGCGCCCAAGATCGCGGGCGACGACGTGGAGGCGCTCGGTCAGGGCATCGTCGCATGGCGCAAAGAACTGGCCACGGCCGGCGAAACGACTTGCGTGTTCCGCGACAGCGCCTTCGCCGACGACGTGGCCAAGACCAACCTCGCCGCCATCCTGGAGCAGAGCGGCATCGCCACGGTACGGAGCCTGTAGCCGTGCCGGTCCCGAACATGACTGCGGCTCAGGCAGCCCTGGTAAAGCTCATCCATCGCTATCTCGGCGGGTTGCTCGATCCCACGGTCACTCTGCTGGAGGTTCACAAGCTCATGTATTTCATGCAGGAGGCAGGCGAGCCCCTGCGGCTGCGCTATACGCAGGCGCCTTACGGGCCGTACGCCGAGAACCTGCGGCATGTGCTGCATGCGATAGAAGAGCATCTGGTCTCCTTCTATGCCGACGGGCGTGATGCGCCGGACAAGCTGCTGACGTTGGTCCCCGGTGCGATTGACGAAGCCGAGCGGTTCCTTGAGCAGCACGACGACACCAGGTCCCGGTTCGGCAGGGTTGCCGCACTTGTGGAGGGCTTCGAATCGCCCTTCGGCCTCGAGCTTCTCTCCACGGTGCATTGGGTGATGGAGCGTGAGGGCGCAGGCATCCTGGACGACGTGGTCGCGCGCACCTACGCCTGGAACCCGCGGAAGCGTCAATTCAGGCGCCGTCAGATCGACATCGCCATGAGGGTGCTGCGGGAGAAGGGTTGGGTGGCTGCCGAGGGCGCGGACGGGCGCCAATGAAGCTCCACTTCGAGCCAAACCTTGACTACCAACTCGCCGCAATCGACGCGGTGTGCGATCTGTTCCGTGGTCAGGAGATCTGCCGCACGGAATTCACCGTGACGCACGACGGGTCAGACCCCCAATACAGGATGGGGTTCGCCGAAAACGACCTCGGTATCGGCAACCGCCTGACCCTGCTGGATGACGAGCTGCTGAAGAATCTCAACGACATTCAGATACGCAATGGTCTTCGTCCCTCCCAAACCCTTGCCTCCGGCGACTTCACGGTGGAGATGGAGACCGGCACAGGCAAGACCTACGTCTACCTCCGCACGATCTTCGAGCTGAACAAGCAGTTCGGCTTCACCAAATTCGTCATCGTGGTGCCCTCCGTCGCGATCAAGGAGGGGGTGTACAAGACGCTCCAGATCACCGAGGACCACTTCAAGAGCATCTACGCCGGCGTGCCGTTCGACTATTTCCTCTATGATTCCGGCAAGCTCGGCCAAGTACGCAATTTCGCCACCAGCCCAGCGATCCAGATCATGGTGGCGACCGTCGGCGCCATCAACAAGAAGGACGTGAACAACCTCTACAAGCCCAGCGAGAAGGTGAACGACGAGAAGCCGATCGACCTGATCAAGGCGACGCACCCGATCGTCATCGTGGACGAGCCACAGAGCGTCGATGGCGGCCTTGAAGGGCGTGGCCGGGAAGCGCTTACGGCCATGAACCCGCTCTGCACGCTGCGCTACTCCGCGACCCACGCGGACAAGCACCACATGGTTTTCCGCCTGGATGCCGTGGATGCCTATGAGCGCAAGCTGGTCAAGCAGATCGAGGTCGCCTCGGCCACGGTGGAGAACTCCCACAACAAGCCGTATATGAAGCTTCTCTCAGTTGCGAACAAGCGCGGCACGATCAGCGCCAAGGTGGAGCTGGACGTAGAGACAGCATCCGGCGTGCAGCGCCGGGAAGTCATCGTTCAGGATGGCGACAACCTGGAGGAGATCACCAAACGCGCAATCTATGCCGATTGCCGAATCGGCGAAATCCGGGTTGCGAAAGGCAACGAGTATCTGGAGCTTCGCGTCCCGGGCGGTGAGCACTATCTGGCGCCCGGCAAGGCCTGGGGCGACGTTGACCCGCTTGCCGTGCAACGGGAGATGATCCGCCGCACGATCCGCGAGCACCTGGACAAGGAAAAGCGCTTGCGCCCGAAGGGCATCAAGGTGCTGTCCCTGTTCTTCATCGACAAAGTGGATCGCTATCGCAGCTATGACGCCGCCGGCAACCAGGTGAAGGGCGAATATGCCCGCATCTTCGAAGAAGAATACCAGCGCGCCGCCAAGCTTCCCGATTACCGTACGCTGTTTGGCGAGGTGGACCTGACCCAAGCCGCAGCCGAGGTACACGGCGGCTACTTCTCGATCGACAAGAAGGGCAGCTGGACCGACACCGAGGAGAACAACCAGGCCAACCGCGACAATGCCGAGCGCGCCTACAACCTGATCATGAAGGAGAAAGAGAAGCTGCTCGGCTTCGAGACTCCGCTCAAATTCATCTTCTCCCACTCGGCGTTGCGAGAAGGTTGGGACAACCCGAACGTCTTCCAGATCTGCACCCTACGAGACATCCAGACCGAGCGGGAACGGCGCCAGACCATCGGCCGCGGCCTGCGCCTCTGCGTCAACCAGAATGGCGAGCGGCTGCGCGGGTTCGATGTCAACACCCTCACGGTCATCGCCACCGAGAGCTATGAGCAGTTCGCCGAGAGGCTGCAGAAGGAGATCGAGGACGAGACCGGCATCCGCTTCGGCATATTGGAGGACCACCAATTTGCCGGTGTTCTGGTTCCGGCCGAAGACGGCCAGGCCAAGCCGCTGGGCTTCGCCGAATCCCAGGCACTGTGGGGCCATCTGAAGGAGACGGGATTGATCGACGCGAAAGGGCGCGTGCAGGAGAGCCTCAAGAAGGCGCTGAAGGATGGCTCATTCACAGTGCCCGGGAAATTCGCACCGCTTCTCCCGCAGATCACCGAAATCCTGCGCAAGGCTGCCGGGCGGCTGGAAATCAAGAATGCCGATGAGCGCCGTCCCGTGCCGCTACGCAAAGAAGTCTATCTGAGCCCGGAGTTCAAAGAACTTTGGGACCGGATCAAGCACAAAACAACCTACCGCGTGCAGTTCGATAACGAGAAGCTGATCGGCACCTGCATCGACGCCTTACGCAAGGCGCCGCCCGTCGCGAAGACGAAGCTGCAATGGCGGAAGGCCGATATCGCCATCGGCAAGGCCGGCGTGGAGGCGACCGAGCGCGAGGGTGCTGCGACGGTGACGCTGGAAGAGGACGATATCGAGCTACCGGACCTATTGACCGACCTGCAAGACCGCACCCAACTCACCCGCCGGACCATCCACCGCGTTTTGCGGGATTGCGACCGGCTCGACGACTTCAAACGGAACCCGCAGCAATTCATCGAGACCGCTGCCTCCGCTATTAACCACGCGAAGCGTCTCGCCGTCGTGGATGGCATCAAATACCAGCGCATCGGCGACGAGCATTACTATGCCCAGGAGCTGTTCCAGACGGAGGAGCTGACCGGGTATCTGAAAAATATGCTGACCAAAGCGCAAAAGTCTATCTACGAGCAGGTGGTTTATGATTCGGACGTCGAGCGGAGTTTTGCCGACCAGCTCGAAAAGAACAGCGCCGTTAAGGTATATGCAAAGCTGCCCAGCTGGTTCAAGGTGCCAACGCCGCTTGGCACTTACAACCCTGATTGGGCCGTGTTGATCCAGGAGGACGAACAGGAACGCCTCTACTTTGTCGTCGAGACGAAGGGCACACTGTTCGCCGACGCTCTGCGCAGCAACGAGGCCGCCAAGATCGAATGTGGCGAGGCCCATTTCAAAGCCCTCGCCATCGGCACGCGTCCCGCCCGCTTCGTGAAGGCGAGCAAACTAGAGGATGTCTTGGCTGCCGCCGACGCGGGAAGGTGATGGGTGGCGCGGCCCACCTGTCACGGCCTTGGGTTGGTCGGCATGGGCTTGGTTGCAGGGATGCGGTCTGGTGCGATCTTTGACTGCGGAATGTTAAGCAAATCTGCGGTCTCCATCGTAATCTTGTCTATCGGCGTCTCTATCCAGCAGCCGGCTCGATTTCGCAGATATGTATCTCGTTCTTGCCCAGCATGCTGGCAAGATCTCGCACATGGGGATGGTGGCTCAACAGGATCACCTGCACATGTGCACTGGCGTCGAGCAAGGCGCGCATCGCCGCGAGCGATCGTTCGTTGTCGAATGTCTGCAGGATGTCATCTCCGATGAACGGCAGGGGCGGGGCTGTTGCCACGTGATCCTCAATCGCGGCAAGGCGTAGGGCCAGGAACAACTGATCGCGCGTGCCGTCCGACAACGCCGCCACGGGTTTCGCTTCATCCGGGAAAGCGAGTTCCACCGCCAACAGGCGGGCACTGCCATCGCCTTGATCATCGGCGATCAGACGCTCGTAGGCACCTCCGGTCAGCGTGCGGAACAGGCCACCAATGCGCGTGAGTAGTGTCGAGGTGCCGGCGGCATCGACTTGCCGGAGCGCTTCCCCAAGGATCAACGCGGCGAGATGCCGTTCCAGACCGTCGTCGAGCACGCGACCGAGCGTGGCGACCGCCGCCTGCCTGTCGGCCTCCGCCTGCACCGCCGCGATCTCCGCCGCCTGCGCCGTCATCGTTTTTTCTTCGGTGGCGACGCGGGCACTGAGCGTCTTCACCTCGCCCCATGCCTGGTCGTGCTCGACCTCAGCGGCTTCCTTCTCGCTGAGGATTGTATCCGGCTCCACAGTAGCGATTTCCGCCCGTAGCGCCTCAAGGCTGTGACCGTCGCCTGCGGCGGCAAGCTCCTCCGCCGTCCGGCGCAGCGTTTCCGCCATTGTCATCCGCGTTGACGCGAGCTCAATCAGCGGCTCGGCGGCTTCCACTGTCGCAGTGCCAACGGTGTCAAGCACGGCGCGCAGCGCGATCTCGCATTGTCCATGTTTCTTCCGCTCAGCCTCCAGGCTCTTGTGGGCACGCGCCTGCTGCGCCAACAGTTCCTCGCGCTGTTTTGCATGCCCGCGCTGTTCGGCAAGGCGACGGCGCAGTGTCTCAATGATCGCGCCGACCTCGGCCTGCCCGAGATCTGGGGCAACGCGAGCAGCGAGGGCAGCGGCGTCGACTTGCAGAGCGGCGATGTCGTCGCGCATCTCACGCAGCCGCTGCTCGGCCGTGGCGGCTTTCTGCGTTTCGGCGTCGAGGCTCGCGAAATGGTCGAGCAACGCGTGCGTCGTCGCCGGAGCTTCATCTGCCGGCCGGCCCAGCGCAATGCGCAGCTTCCCCCAGGCTTGCAGTAGCGTCTCCATGCGCGCCTCAGCGCGGACGAGCGCGGCGACGATTTTTTGTTTTTCCTGGCGTCGCGCATCCAACCTATCGCGCAGTCGCGAACGCTCTCGATCGGCCTGCTGTGCGTCGTCGATCCGCTGCTCGGCCTGGCTCAGCAGGCTCGGAAGGGCCGTCGGGTCGGACGGCGCTGAAGCTATGCCGAGCGCCGTCGCAAGCCGGGCCGCCTCTGCCACTTGGCGCGCTGCCAGGGCGTCCTGCGCGGCTCGGGCGCGCGCAACACCTAGCTCCGCCTCGATCGCCTTATCGCGCGCGGCAAGCACTATGCGCAGGTCGCTGAGGGTCGTTTCCGGCGGCAAGTTAAGCGGTGCCAGCGCCTCCCGCCATGCGCCAAGCGTCGCGCCTTGTGCCGCCTCCTGGGTCGCACGCAGGGACTCCGCCACCGCGATCTCTGTGCGAAGCGCGGCGAGGCTGCGATCGATCGCGGCGCCGGTAGCAACCCGATCGGATTCGCGAGTGCACTGATCAGCGAGCGCATCCGCTTCTGCGACCGCGCGCTCATAAGCGAGTGGCAGCGCCATATCGCCGGCCCAGGCCGCTTCCTCGTCGGCATGCGGCGGCTCCGGCGTGAAGGCACGGCGATAGATCAGATGCCAGCCGCGATCGCGTTTAGCACGGGCGGCGCCGACCACGGCCGCATCTGGTAATGGGCCGGAAACGTCAAGGTCGGCGCGGCGCGCCTGTTGCTCCGCGTTCTGCTGGCGCAGCTTCGCGAGGGCAGCCTCCGTCGTCTTCAGCGCCGTCGCGGCCTCCGACCGCGCCGCATCGAGCCGCTCATAGGCGGACGGCGGCTGCACCGGCAGCGCCGCCACCCGTTCGCCCCAGAATGGAATTTCTGCACGCACCGCCGCGAGGGTCGCCATGGCCTCGGCGACGGCACGTGACGCCTCCTCAGCCCGTTGCGCCGGGTCGCCGGCGCGGCGAATTTCCTTCGCCGCGCGCACCAGGGCGGCAGTGTCCACCGGCGGCGGCAGGCGCCCGAGTTCCTCCTCAATCACCGAGATTTGCCGCACTGCTTCGTCCCGCTCACCGGGCAGGCGGTCCAAATCTGCGCGGAGTTTTTCATGGTCAGGAAACAACCGCCGCGCCTCGACGACGACGGCTGCCTGCGGGATCGCCTCAGCCGCGCGCGCCAGCGGCAGCGCCGACCCAAGCTGATGCAACAGCTCCGAGATACGCTGCTCCGCCTGGGCCAGCTCCGCGTCACGCCTGGGGATGTCGCGCGCCGCTTGGGTGGCGACGCCAGAGCGCTTGACGAGATCGTCGATCGCCGCGCCGGCCTCCAGCAGAGGCTCGTCGCAGGCCAGCGCTTCAGCCCGCTGTACCGCTTCTGCCAGTGCCTGCCGCTCGCGCGCGACTAGAAGCTCCGCCTGCCGCAGCGCCCCGGCCGCCGCCGCGAGCCTCGCGCCGATCTCAGCAGGCAGCACCGGCGCGCCCGGGTTTGCGGCCAGCCACGACGCAGCGTCGTCGTGTTGACGGAGCGGCCCGGCCACGCGGCGCACCCGTTCCAGCCGCGCGATGCAGGCAGACGCGGCTTTAGCGCGCTTCTCCTGCTCGTGCAGTGTCGCGCGCAGATGGGCGAGTTCAGTCTCCTGCCGCGCGCGCACGTCCGGCTTTAGCACCGCCGCATCGAGCCGCTTACGGGCATCGAGCACCGCATCGAGCGCCTGATAGAATGGCCGCGACGCGACCCGCCGCTCCGCCGGCGCGAGCGCATCGCGCTGTTCCTCCAGCGCCGCCCGCATTTGCCGCGCCTGACGCAGCCCACCGGCGGCGGAAAGCAGGGCATTGGCAACGTCGCCGCTGGACGCCAGAAGGGCATTGCCGCCCTCGCGCAGCCGTTCGGTGTCGAGCGCGAACAGCCGCTCCAGCAGCGCCTTGTCGGTGCGGCCGAGCACATGCGCAAGCAGCGCCGGGTCGAGCGGCGCGCCATCGGCACCGATCAGCGTATTACCCATGCCCTTGCGGCGGCCAAACGCGAACAAGGCACCGTCCGGCGCGACGGCCTCCGCCATCAACCGCATGTCGTGGTAGCCGAATCGAAATCCCATGTCGCTCTGCGGATGGATGCCGAATAGCAGGTCACCGAACGCAGTGCGCAGAACCGACTTGCCAGCACCGTTTGGCGCGATCAGCAGGTTGAGCCGCCCGGGTGCGGGGTCAAAGACGATTCGGTTGGCACGAAACGGACCATAACGGGTCAGCGTAAGCGCGGTGAGCCGCACGTTAGTCTCCTTCAGCCAACCGGGCGAGCAGCAAGGCTTTCGCCCGCGCCAGCAGCTCGGGCGGCAACGTACCGGCGGCGGCTCGCACCGCCGGGTGGTCCTCGCCGAGTGCCACACGAAGGCCGCTGGCGCGGTCAAGCAGCGCCGCACAGTATTTCTGTGCGCTGGCAGCCAGATCCGTCGCGTCCACGGCTTCGATCCCCTGCACCAGCAGCCCCACCGCATCCGTACGTGCGCGCATCGCCGCAAGGTCGAGTGCCGGTCGTGTCCGTACCTTTACCGTCTCCAGCCACAGCTCGTCAGCGGTGGCGCTAGCCGCGGCTTCGCCGCGCAGCTTGTCGCGCGTCGCGCCAAGATCACGAGAAAGCGCCGAATGCGCATCGCAAGCGCCAGTAAGTACAAGGCGCACCGCGAGCAGCCGGCCGGCGTTATTGCCGAGTTCGTCGGCCAGCCGTGCCCGCGTGGCCGCGAATACCTGCTCCTCGTCGTCAGCACCAGTGACGTCGATGTCCAATACCGCCCAGCGAACAACATCGAGCTCGTGATGCACGGCCTCCTCGATGCGTCCGTCGCGCACTGTTACTAAAGTCGCGCCCTTCGGCCCGACCTCGCCAACATGGCGCCCCTGCGTGTTGCCGGGAAAAACAATCCATGGGGACCGCGACAACACCTCACGCGCGTGAACGTGGCCGAGCGCCCAGTAATCATAGCCGTGGGTAATAAGCTGCTCGACAGTGCAGGGTGCGTAAGTGGCATGCCCAGGCCGACCGCTCGCCGATGTGTGCAGCACGCCGATATTCAAGTTTCCAGGTACCGGCGCCGGGTAGTTTCGCACGAGATTTTCCGTTACCTCACGCGTCGCGAAGCTCTGACCATGTACACAGACATTATGCTCCGCGAATCGCAGCGTCTCCGGCCGGTCGGTGGCCAACATCCTCGCACCTTCGGGCAGACTGAGCCGTTGCGAGACGACGCTCTGTGCATCGTGATTACCACGGATCAGCACCACCCGGATGCCAGCGCGAGTCAGGCGCAGCGTCTCCTGCACGAAGAACTGCCCGGTGCGCCAGTCCGGCCAGTCGCCATCAAATACGTCGCCTGCAATGACCACGAAAGCGACGCGCTCACGCAACGCCAGATCGACCAGATTGGTGAAAGCGACACGCGTGGCGGTGCGGATACGATCCGCCGACGCGCCTGCTTCCAGGCCACGCAGGGGGCTATCGATATGCAGGTCAGCTGCATGCAGGAAGACGAAGCTGGACATTACCGAATAATATTGACCGACTATGGTCTGTGTGTCTATCTGAGAATAATAGCTGTAAGCGCTCGGTAGTCGTCGAACTTGTATTGCGTGGGGTGAGCTGCAGATCGTGTTTGTGTTCTTCGCGGCTGCCGGGTCAAGAATCCTAATGTTTGACCTCGTGCTGCGAAGCACGTCGTACCGCTGCGGGCCCGGCTCGCCCTTCAGAGGCCCGGTTCATATTCCTGCTCCATATTTGCCGCTCGTTGTTGCTCTTTCTCGGCGGTGGCCTGGTAGCGAAGGGTTGAGCCTCGGCTTGATTGTCGCGCCATCTGG